>JALYPW010000035.1 GCA_030856145.1 Chloroflexota bacterium
GCTCCAGGCCGCGGGCATCGACGTCTGGCTCGTCACCGGCGACCAGGCGGGAACGGCGGCTGCGGTCGCGGCCCAGGTCGGGATCGGATCTGATCGGATCCGGGCCGAGGTTCTGCCAGCGGACAAGGAGGCGGCAGTTGCCGCGCTCCAGGCCGAGGGTCGGGTCGTTGCGATGGTCGGCGACGGAATCAACGATGCGCCGGCGCTCGCCCGGGCCGATGTCGGAGTGGCGATCGGGAGCGGCGCCGACGTGGCGATCGAGGCTGCCGGCGTGACCCTCGTCGGTGGCGATCCGGGCGGCGTTCCGGCCGCGATTGCCCTGTCCCGGGCGACGATGGCGGTGGTACGCGAGAACCTCTTCTGGGCATTCGCTTACAACGTCGTCCTCATTCCGGTCGCGATGGGCGTGCTCGTCCCGATCGGGATCGCCCTCAGCCCGGCTCTCGCCGCCGCCGCTATGGCCCTGTCGTCGGTCGCGGTCGTCACGAACTCGCTCCGGTTGCGATCCTTCGACGCGCGGCCGGCTGCGATCCGCCGGGCGCCGACCCGCGGTCCGCTCGCTCGGCTCCGCCGCGGCTGGTATCTGGTCGCGGTCGCGATCGCATCGCTCGCCCTCGCGGGCGGTGTCATCGCCGCGGACCGGGCGATCGACGCCGGCGCGGTATCCGTCGACGTCAGGGCGAGCAACGTCCGATTCACGCCGGCCGACGTCACGATTCCGGCCGGGCGGTTCGTGGTCGTCCGATTCACGAACGACGACCCGATCTTCCACGACTGGATGGTCGAGGGAGTTGCCAACGTCGATGCCGGGGCGCGTCCGGGCCAGACCCAGCGGATCCGGTTCCGGCTCGACACGCCGGGCACCTACGAGATCATGTGCTCGGTCGAGGGCCATGCCGAAGCCGGGATGGTCGGCCGGCTGATCGTCACGCCGTGACCGGCTGGTGACCGTCCTGCGACCGCTCGACCGCGTCGCTGTCGACGGCCCACCCGATCCGCGCGACCTGACCGGCGACTTCGGTCATCGCCACGTCTCGGCCGTGCGCTTCGCCGACACCGACGCGATGGGCCACGTCAACAACGCCGTGTACCTGACCTACATCGAGTCGGCCCGCGTCGCCTGGTGGTCGGACGTGACCGGCGAGTCGATCCAGCGCGAGACGGGCCGGGCCGAGGGCCTGATCCTCGCCGAGGCCGACGTCGCGTTCCGGGCGCCGGTGTTCCACGGCGAGACAGTCACAGTTGAGACCCGCCCGACGCGGATCGGGCGGACGAGCATCGGATTGGAGCATCGTCTGACGGCCGTCCGGCCCGGTGCTCCCGCCCGCCTCGTCGCGACGTGCCAGAGCGTGATCGTGCGCTACGACTACGTCAGCGAAGGACCGATCGCGCTCGAGTCGGACCTGATCGAGCGGATCGAGACAGCCGCGGGGCGCTCCCTCCGGGGCTGACGGCTTGTCCGGGGGGACTCACAGAGCGCGAGCCATCCGGATCTGCGCGACCGGACCGGCCGGGCGCGTTTGGTGCAGCAACTGCATGAACTGACGTTCGGACGGCCGGCGTCGGCCCACAACGGACGTGGTTCGCGCCTCCAGTCGTCATCCAATGCTCCCGGCGCATCAGACGGCGTCCGAGCGTTGGCCCAGCCGTCGGTTGACCCACCCGGTGCATGATCGGCCGGCGGAGCGGCTCAGGCCTCGACGCGACGGAAGATCGTCACCGCGTTCTGGCCGCCGAACCCGAAGCCGTGGACGGCCACCGTCTCGACCTTCGCTTTGCGGGCGGTCAGCGGGACGTAGTCCAGGTCGCAGTCCGGATCGGGGACGTGGAGGTTGGCCGTCGGTGGGATGACCTGGTCGCGGATCGCCCCGATCCCCGCCAGGGCCGAGGCGATCCCGGCCGCGCCGACGAGGTGGCCGATCATCGACTTCGGCGAGCTGATCGCGACCTTCTGCGCGTGGGACCCGTAGGCGACCTTGATCGCCCGCGTCTCGGTCACGTCGTTGAGCGGCGTCGACGTCCCGTGGGCGACGATGTAGTCGATCTCGTCGGGTGCGACGCCGGCATGCCGCAGGGCGTTCGTCATCGCCCGGCTCTGGCCACGGCCCGTGGGCTCCGGAGCGCTGATGTGGAACGCGTCGGCCGTCAGAGCGCCGCCGATCACTTCGGCGATCGGGGTCGCGCCTCTGTCCAGCGCGTGGGCCAGCGACTCGATCACGACGACGCCGGCACCCTCGCCGAGGACGAACCCGTCGCGGTCGCCGGCGAACGGCCGCGAGGCGGTCTCTGGCGAGTCGTTGCGCTTCGAGAGCGCGCCCATGTTGGCCAACGCGGCCACGCCCATCGGAACGATCGGCGCCTCGGAGCCACCGGCCAGGACGACGTCGCACTCGCCGGTCCGGATCAGGCGAAGCGCATCGTGGAACGCGATCACCGAGGTCGCGCAGGCGGCGACCTGGGTCATGACCGGACCGGTCAGGCCCCACTCCATCGAGAGCATCGCGGCGCCCATCGAGCCCGACAGGGCCGGCACGGCGAACGCCGAGACGAACCGCGGGCCCTTCGTGTCGTGGACGTGGGTGCCGTCGATGATCGCCTCGATCCCGCCGCCGCCGGTGTTCATCACGACCCCGACCCGGTCGCGCTCGTCCTCGGTCATCCCCGCGAAGTCGATGCCGCTGTGGGCGACCGCCTCCTTGCCGGCGGCCATCCCGAGATGGATGAAGCGGGTCATCCGGCGGGCCATCTTCGGGTCCATGTGGTCGGTCGGGTTGAAGTCGAGGACCTCGGCGGCGATCCGGACCTCGAATGCGGACGCGTCGAAGCCCTGGATCAGGCGGGTCCCGGTGACGCCCGCAACGAGATTGGACCAGTAGGTCGGGAAGTCGTTGCCGATCGGCATGACCGCGCCGAGTCCAGTGACCACCGCCCGGCGGGACGGATCAGTTTCAGGCAAGGATCGAAACCTCAGGGCTCAGAGTTGCGCCGATTGTAGTGACCCGATTGCATTCGTCGCGGAGGGGCGACGAGGGCAAGGCGCCGCCGAGGACCGGAACGAACGCACTCGGATGTGCGTGAGTGAGGACCGCAGGCTG
>JALYPW010000097.1 GCA_030856145.1 Chloroflexota bacterium
GTGTGACCCTACGCCGGGTCGCTTACCTGCGGCTTATCCGCCAGCGGCCATGGCCGCGCGGAAGTCGCGCTCGCCGCCCATCTCGATGCAACGCGTCGCCGGCACGGCCCAGACCGGATGACGACCCTTCCGCAGGACGCGCCGTAGGGCGCTGGCCTCCTTCTTGCCGTCGAGCCGGAACACCACGACGGCCCGATCCGCCTCCGGTCCCGGCTTGGCGCCACCGAACCACGTCCCGTCCGACAGCTCGAGTACCGACGAGTCGTCGACAATCCCGACGACGAGCCAGGCGGCGACGCCCATTGACCACTCCGCGGCCTCCGGATCCATGACCTCCTCGATCGCGACCGGCAGGCATCCGCGGAACCCCTCGCCGATCGTCTCGAAGATCGCCTCGCGGAGCCGGGCCGTCGTTCGGGGTCCCGCGAACCATTCATCTCGTGCCCGCCTCGCGGCGGCTGGATCCGCCTCGAGCCGACGGGCCGCCTCGGTGAGCGGATGATCGATCGTGGCCATGGACGGCCTCCTGTGAATCAGAATGCCCCCGGACGAAGGTGGTACTAGCACCGACGCCAAGGGGCGATTCCATCGTATTCGGTTCGACCGTCTAGTACCCGGTCCGTCAGCCCGTCGCCGGACTAACTCAGCCATCGTGAGCTGCCGCGGGCGCGGTGTCAATGGTCGTCGGTTCAGCGCCCCCACTGCGCGTAGAACAGGGTCCGCTCGGTCCGGAGGTCGGCGACGAGCATCTCGTCGAACTTCTGCTTTTCGGTCCGCACGATGAACTGGTCGCGGATCGACGCCAGGTCCGTCGCGTCATCCTCCAGGAACGACTTCAGGCCGGCGGTGGCGAGGCCGGCTGCCCGGAAGTGATCGAACGCGGCGTCGGCCTTGACGGAGTAGACCGCGGCGTCACGGGACGCGGGCGTCGGGGTCAGGCTCATCTCGACGAGCGGCCAGTAGTCGATATGGCCATCGGGCCGGGTCCGGACAAGGTGTCCGAGACTGCCCGAGCTGAACCCGAGGCGGCCGTCCTGAAGGAGAGTCTTCACCCTCTCGAAGAACTTCCCCGCGCGGTCGAGGACGGCCCGGACCCACAGCCCTTCCGGGCGCGGCTCCACCGATACCCGGCCGATGACCGCGGGGCCGGCCTCGCCGATGCCGTGGTGGTAGAGCAGCGGCCGCTCGCCGAACCAGCCCAGGTCGAACTCGGTCGTCTGGTCGAAGTATTCCCCGTGGGCGTCCTTCCGGTCGGGCGCGCCGAACGGCACGCCGAGCCCCTCCACGATCCCCTCGTCGGCGAACTTCAAACCGGGCATGTCAGTGACCTCCATTGGCGATGAGCTGGCGCCGTGCCACGTCGGCATCGGCGTGATCGGTGACCTGGCGCAGCTCGACTTCGGCCCGCCGGAGCTTGTCGACGGCCGGCGCCAGGCGGCGGTCCAGCTCCGCGAGCATCTGGTCCAGCTCCGCGGTCCTCGTCTCCCGAGGGGTGTAGCCCTGCGCCGCCAGGGAGCCGAGGGCGTCGGCTTCGTTGGCCCGCCGCTCATCGAGGTCATCCAGCTGCGTCGTCAGGCGGTCGACGGCAGCGGCGGCCTCGTTCCGGACCGCTTGCGCCGCGACGAGCTGCCGCGTCTGGTCGGGCGTGTAGGTGATCGCGTTGACCCGCTTGGTTCGCCCGAGACGGCGCTCGGCGTCGCGCCACTGCCAGGAGGACCACTCGCGCGACAGGAACCCATCGGGGCCTACCTTGGAGGGCTCGGCGTCGGGGTCCGGCGGCGGGACCGGCTCGGCGATCGCGGGACCGGGATGCTTGCGCGTGAACATGTTCTTCACCATCTCCATTCGTTGCGCCGAGCGAACTCCCGCTCGAACCTGCGTGCAGCCGACTCGTTGGCAGCGTTGCCGAGGTCCTCGTCGGACAGGACCTCGAGCTGATGGGCGTGCTTCACCTCGTGGGCGACGATCCGCGGGATGAAGTGACGGTTCAACGCCGACGCGATCCAGACGGTCGCCGGCCGGGTCGGCGGGACGAACCCCTGGACCCGCTCATCGGCGCTCCATCTCGTCGATGCCCAGCCATCCGGCGGGGTCCCCGTGAACCAGCGGATGGCCGGCGGGTCCATCCCGAGGTCGCGGGATGCGGCCCGGAGTGCCTCGGCGGCCAGGAGGCGCAGCTCGAGCCGGATCGTGTCTGCCCGAACCTCGGCGAAACCGTCATCCATCACTGGAACCCTTCCACCACGGCGCGGTCCGGCCCGTTCCACCGCTGTCGGGCAGCCTGTTGTCGTAGCTCCACATCCAGCGCTCGAGGGCGTCCCATTCCTCGCGCTGGAGCCGCTCGAGGGTCCGCTGCGCTGCAACGCGATCGTCGGGATACGCGAACGCGGACGGGAAGCCGGGCGCCAGGCCGAAGATCAGCTCGGCGATCTCGCGATCGGTGAGCGACTGGCGGCCCAGAGCGCGGCGGCGGACCGTCATGGCCTGCACCTCCGCTGCCAATCGGCGTGAGTGATCGCCAAGAGGTCGCGCTTCTCGTCGGCCAGTGCTCGGTAGCGGGCGATCCCGGCCGGCGTCGTGTCGCGAGGCAGCGCGTACATCTCGCGGGTGATCCGCTGAACGCGGAACATCGCCTCGCGGGCCTCGGGGGCCATCTCGGCCTCCGATCGGTCGCGGGGTCGGCGTCGGGCGGTCATGCGGGCCTCCATCGGCTCGGCGGCCGGCTCTTGTCGTCGATGAGGTCGATCCCCAGCTCGCGGAGTAGACGGCTCGCCCGGATCGCGGAGTCGCGTTCGATCGCGATGCAGGGGTGCACGACGTCGCCCCAGCGACCCGGCCGGGTCATGCCTTCCTTCGCGATGACCTCGCGGGCCTCGTCGCAGCGGTCGAGGGCTTCGCACGCGAGCCGGAGCAGCTCCTCGTGGTGGCCCTCTAGCTCGACGTCCTCGGCGACGCGCTTCCACAGACGGCGGCCGGCGGACTTCAGGTGGGCCGGTGGCCGTGGAGTCGCGGACCGAGCGCTACGGGCCGCTGTGGGCAGCCTGGACGGCTCAGGGAGTGACATCGTGGGCCTCCGATAGGCGTTCATCGCCCAGACGGTCTACAACTACGCGGT
>JALYPW010000106.1 GCA_030856145.1 Chloroflexota bacterium
TCACAGGACGAGTCCGGACCGCGCTCCGGTCGCGGCGCCGGCGCTGACCACCCAGGTGCCATTGACCATCACCCGCTCGATCCCTGCCGGGCGGGCCGCGGGGTTCGCCCCGTCGGCCCGGTTCGCGACGAGCCCGGGATCGAACAGGACGAGATCTGCGGCGAGGCCCGGCGCGAGCCGTCCGCGATCGGTGATGCCCAGCCGCCGGGCCGGCTCCGCGGTGACCTTGCGGATCGCGTCGGCGAGGCTCAGGACGCCCCGATCACGGACGTAGGAGCCGAGCAGGAGCGGGAACGTCCCGAAGCTCTTCGGCATGATCCCGTACGGGGCGTGGCGCGTCGGGTGATGGGCGAAGCCGTCGCCGATCGGGACGCACAGCGGACTCGCGATCAGCCGGTCGAGGTGGGCCTGGCGCTTGATCGTCGGCGCCACCCAGAACTGGCTGTCCTCGAGGACGAGGTCGAGGGCGGTGTCGATTGGCGCGGTACCGCGCTCGCGAGCGACGTCGCCGATCGTCCGGCCGACGACGTCGGCGAGCTCCGGCCGGTTCACCTTGCAGATGAGCTGGTCGTCCCAGTCGGCCAGCCACCAGTCGGCGTCCGGCCCGGTCAGCTCGGTGACCAGGCGGGCGCGGGCGTCCGGATCGCGGATCACGGCAGCCGTCCCCTCCATCCCGCCGTCGCGCGCCCAGGCCGGCACGGACTGGACCCAGGCTCCGCCGCCGCGCTCGAAGATCGTCAGGTCGAAGGTCACGTCGAGCCCTCGGTCGCGGGCAGCCTCGAGCATCCCGAGGAGCTCGTCCGCCGCCCCGTCGGGCTCGTTCGCGGGCGGGTAGAGATGCGAGACGTTGATCTCGGCGCCGGCTCGCTCGGCCGTGTCGAGCGCTTCACGAAGCGATGCCCGGACGCCATCTGGCCCGTAGCGCATGTGGGTGTGGTATGGCCGGCCGTGGCGCGCGGCCGCACGCGCAAGGGCGGCCAGCTCGTCCACGTTCGCGAACAGGCCCGGGGCGTACGAGAGCCCGGTCGTGAAGCCCCGTGCCCCGCCCTCGATCGCCTCCTCGACCAGCGCGACCATCCGGACCAGCTCGTCGGGCGTCGGCGGCCGGTCCGCTCCGCCGATCGCGAACCGCCGGAGCGTGTTGTGCCCGACGAAGGTCGCGACGTTCGTGGCGGGCGCGGCCCGGGTCACGGCCTCGCGGTAGCCTGCGATCGTCGTCCAGTCCCAGGCCACGCCCGGGAAGGCGAAGACGGGCTCCTCGTCGATCAGCCCGGCCACGCTGGCGGCGTCGACCGGGCCGGCGGAAAAACCGCACAGCCCGACGGCCTGGGTCGTGACGCCCTGCTCGATCGCGCTGATGCAACCGGGCTCCGACAGGAGCGACACGTCCGAGTGGGTATGGAGGTCGATGAACCCGGGGGCGAGCACCAGCCCGGTCGCGTCGATCTCCTCGCGACCGACGCCGCCGGCCAGGCGATCGTCGACGGCGACGATGCGGCCGCCGTCGACCCCCAGGTCGCCCACGGTCCCCGGCCCGCCGGACCCGTCGTAGCGCGTCGCGTTGCGGATGACGACGTCGATCATCGGGCCGCGATCTCGCTAGGATTGGCCGACCGGCTCCGCGTGGGCCACGTCGCAAGCGCAGCGAGGAGGGAGCCGTGGGCAACGGCCGATTTGACGGCCGGGTGGCGGTCGTGACCGGCGCCGGGCAGGGCATCGGGCGGGCCGTCGCCGAGCGATTCGGGGCCGATGGCGCCGCGGTTGTCGTGGCCGACCTGAACGATGCGGCCGCAGCCGAGACCGTCGCGGCGATCGAGGGCGACGGCGGCCGGGCGCTCGCCGTCCACGTCGACATCACCCGACCCGACGAGGTCGAGCGGCTCGTTGCGTCCGCCACCGGGGCCTTCGGATCGATCGATGTCCTCGTCAACAACGCCGGGGGCCTGCGCTCCACGCCGGCGGCCGACGTGACCGCGGACGAATGGCACCTGGTCGTCGACTCGAACCTGACCGGCGCGTTCCTCTGTGCCCGGGCCGCCTATCCGGCCCTGCGCGCCTCGGGCCCTGGC
>JALYPW010000109.1 GCA_030856145.1 Chloroflexota bacterium
AGATTCGCGAGGGCGACCCGATCGTCGAGGTGATCGCCCGGACCGCCGACAAGGCCGGCTCGCTGGCCGCCGCTCACCCCGGGGATGTCGAGTTGGCAGCGCTCCACGGCTGGCTGGCCGCCTTCAACGCGTTCGTTCGCTTGTTTGATCGCTCCGTGGGTCTCATCCCCAAGCTGGCCCCGCGTGAGCTGGAGCGCGGGATGCGGCTGCTCGGGGAGGTCTCGGACGAATCCGTATTGCGTCTGGTCCACCTGCTTGGCTCGCTGCCGGACGACGACGTGCTCGAGCTGATCGAGGCGCTCAGCCGCCTTTCGCCGACCGCGGCCCGCCGGGCGACGAAGCTGATGTCGGGCGTGGTTCGGACCATCGCGCGGTAGGTCGCCGCCGAGGGTGGGCCGCGCATTGGCGGCCCACCGCCGAGCAGCCTGGGAGCCGAGGAGCCGAGGAGCCGAGGAGCCGGGGAGCGGTCCCGCTTTCGCCATACGCCACCCTGGGGGGCATTAGCCGCGGCGCACTGGGTCCGCGCGGTCGATCTACACCAATTCGGGTCCGCGTTAGCCGGGGGCGGCTAACTGGTGGGCTGAGGCCAGCCAAACCATCGCGCAGCGATGGCTAACGCGCCTGGAGCGGGCGTATGGCGAGAAACCCGGTTGCCGCACCGGTGGCCGCACCGGTGGCCGCACTGGCTTCGCACCGCGCGACCCGCGGCGCGGCTCCGCTCCGCGGATCGGGTAGTGGGGGTCGCGTCGGACGGCGTGACATAATCCTGAACGTGCGAGGCGGCCCGACCGACTCGAACGGGCGACGACCCCGCGGCCAGCCCGGCCGGCAGACCCCGCGCAATGACACCGGAGCCAACGCACATGACCGTCGAGACGTCCACCTGGGCGACGAAGAAGGGGCTCGCCCAGATGCTGAAGGGCGGCGTCATCATGGACGTCGTCACCCCTGACCAGGCGAAGATCGCCGAGGATGCCGGCGCCGTCGCCGTCATGGCCCTCGAGCGCGTCCCCGCCGACATCCGCGCCGCCGGGGGCGTGGCCCGGATGAGCGACCCGTCGATGATCGAGGGGATCATGGCCGCGGTCAGCATCCCGGTCATGGCCAAGGCCCGGATCGGCCATTTCGTCGAAGCGCAGGTCCTCGAGGCGCTCGGCGTCGACTACATCGACGAGTCCGAGGTCCTGACCCCGGCTGACGAGCGGAACCACATCGACAAGCACGCCTTCAAGGTTCCGTTCGTGTGCGGCTGCCGCAACCTTGGGGAAGCCCTCCGCAGGATCAACGAGGGCGCGGCGATGATGCGGACGAAGGGCGAGGCCGGGACCGGCAACGTCGTCGAGGCCGTCCATCAGCTGCGTGACGTGCTCGCCGACATTCGGCGCCTGCAGGGCATGCGCGACGACGAGCTGTTCGTGGCGGCCAAGGAACTCGCCGCGCCATATGAGCTGGTCAAGCAGGTCGCAGCCGACGGCAAGCTGCCGGTCGTGAACTTCGTCGCCGGCGGAATCTCCACTCCATCCGACGCGGCGCTCGTCATGCAACTCGGTGCGGAGGGCGTCTTCGTCGGGTCGGGCATCTTCAAGAGCGAGGATCCGGCCCGCATGGCGAACGCGATCGTCCAGGCGACGACTCACTTCGACAACCCGACGATCATCGCCGACGTGTCGAAGGGTCTCGGGGCCCCGATGCGGGGCATCGCGATGGAAGCGATCCCGGAGCACGAACGCCTCGCGGTCCGCGGCTGGTAAGGGACGGGATCCTCGGGCCAATGGCCTCGCGGAGCTCGGCCTTGGACCTCGGAGAGCGAATGCTGGATGACCGTTGAGGTTGCCCATCCAATGAAGATCGGGGTCCTTGCCCTGCAGGGCGCGTTCCGCGAGCACCTTCAGACGCTCGACGCCATTGGGGTCGAGGGCGTCCCCGTGCGGCTGCCGGCGGATCTGGACGGGGCGTCCGGGCTGATCCTTCCCGGCGGCGAGAGCACCACGATGCGCCACCTGATCCAGCGCTGGGACCTCGCCCAGCCGATCCTCGACCTGGCCGCCACCGGCGCCCCGTTGTTCGGAACCTGCGCCGGGATGATCGTGTTGTCGCGCCAGATCCTCGGCGGCGAGGCGCCGGTCCTGCCGCTCCTCGACGTGACCGTCGAACGCAACGCGTTCGGCCGCCAGCTCGACTCGTTCGAGGCCGAGCTCAGCGTCCCGGTCCTCGGCGACACGCCAGTGCACGCCGTCTTCATCCGGGCGCCGGTGATCGAGTCGGTCGGGCCCGACGTCGACGTTCTCGCCCGGCTCGATGACGGGCGGATCGTCGCCGTTCGCGAGCGCAACGTGATCGCGACCTCGTTCCATCCTGAGCTCGCCGGCGAGACCCGCTTCCACCGGCTCGTCGCTGCGATGGCCAGCGAGCACGACGACCCCGGTGAGGGCTCCGGTCGCCGCCCGCACCCGACCCGCCGCACCCGGCGGACCGCCTCGTGACCGGGGCGCGCTCGGTTCGCTCGCCGGCCAGCGGCAAGGTCCGCGTTGCCCGCCTGACCGACCTGGCGGCCCTCGGCGAGCTCTCGCGCCTGTGCCAGGATGACGCCGACTCGACGCGCTCGCTCGGCCTGCCGGTCAGCGGTCGCCCGATCGGCGTGTTCAGCCTGTTCCGGCTGCCGCTCGGTGCCTTCCAGCCACACGACCTGATGTACGTGTACGAGGAATCCGGCCGGCTGTCGGGCCTGATCCGGGTGGAGCGTGACACCGTTCGCGACGAGTGGACGATCGTCGAGCTCGACGGCATCGGGTCCGGTCCGGTCGGCGACATCCGGTTCCGGCTCGTCAACCAGGTGGTCCGGGAGGCGAACAAGCGCGGCCCGTGGCGGCTCCACGTCGCGTGCACCGACCAGGACGGCAACGTCGAGCTGTTCATGCAGGCCGGCTTCGCCCGCTACGGCGACGAGCGGATCCTGCACCGCCCGGGGGACCGACCTCTGCCCGACGCGTGGACGGAGAAGCAGGCCCAGGCGGCCGGCATTCGGCCGGCAGTTGCGCTCGACGCCCTGCACCTGGCGAGGCTGTACGCCGCCGCGACACCCCAGCCGGTCCAGCGCCTCGAGGGGATCCGCCTCCCCGACTGGGAGCGCCAGGGCACGAACTGGCGGGTGCCGCGCTCCAGCCTCGCCCCGATCCTGCGCTTCGCCGATGTCGAGGCGTTCGTCCAGGAGAGTCCTGACGGGACGACGGCCGCGAAGGGCGGTACGGGGCTCAGTGCCTTCGCCCAGATCGGCGTCGCCAAGGAGGACCAGCCGCACTACCTCAAGATCCTTGCCCGGCCCGATTCCGACGTCGCGGCCTTGACCGAATTCGCGCTCGGCGTGATCCGCTCGCGAACCGAGCGCGATGCCGCCGCTCAACGCGGTCCCGGCGTGATCGCCCCGGTCCGGACGTACGAGGCGCCGATCGATCGGCGGCTCGAAGAGGCCGGCTTCGGTACGATCGCAACCGTGACGCTCCTGATGAAGGACACGCTCGTGCGTGTCGCCGAGCCGGCCCTCGTTCCGGCCGGCGTCCGTTGATCCGTCATCGCGATCCCCGAGGGAGGACCCGGCTTGACCGCTGACCATCGCGAATCGATCGACAACCTCGACGCCCTGCTGGAGGCCCTGCCCCGCGAGATCGTCGAGGCGGTCCATGCGCTGCCCGAGAAGGAGGCGCTGATCGAGGTCGTCCTGGACCTGGGCCGGCGCCCGGAGGCCCGCTTCCCCGACAGCGAGGTGATGCTTCTCGATCGCGAGATCAGTGAGGCCGACATCGCCCACGTCGTCGAGCACATCGGCAGCTTCGGCGACGACAACCGGGCGGGGATCGAGCGGACGCTCCACCGGATCAGCGCGATCCGCAACCGCAACGGCAAGATCGTCGGACTCACCTGCCGGATCGGGCGGGCGGTCTACGGCACGATCGAGATCATCGAGGACTTCGTCGAGAGCGGGAAGTCGATCCTGATCATGGGCCGGCCGGGCATCGGCAAGACGACGATGCTGCGCGAGGCCGCCCGCGTCCTCGCCGATGACATGGGCAAGCGGGTCGTGGTCGTCGACACCAGCAACGAGATCGCGGGCGACGGCGACATCCCCCATCCGGCGATCGGCAAGGCTCGCCGGATGCAGGTCCGGACGCCGTCGATGCAGCACGAAGTGATGATCGAGGCGGTCGAGAACCACATGCCCCAGGTCATCGTCATCGACGAGATCGGGACCGAGCTCGAGGCGCAGGCCGCCCGGACGATCGCCGAGCGCGGCGTCCAGCTGATCGGGACGGCCCACGGCAACAACCTCGACAACCTGATGCTCAACCCGACCCTGTCCGACCTGATCGGCGGGATCCAGAGCGTGACCCTCGGCGATGAGGAGGCGCGCCGCCGGCGGACCCAGAAAAGCGTCCTCGAGCGCAAGGCGCCGCCGACGTTCGACGTGATCATCGAGATCATCGACCGCGAGCGGGTCACGGTCCATGCCGACGTGGCGGAGACGGTGGATTCGATGCTGCGCGGCGAGCAGGTCGCGGCCGAGCTGCGCTGGCGCGACGAGGAGGGCGTCCATCGTTCCCAAGCCCGGCCCCGGCCGTCGCCTCGCGAGCAGCTCGGCACGGAACGGTTCGCCGGGCTCGTCGGGTCGGGCCAGCCGTGGCGGATGGAGCCGGGCTGGCGCGGTGACGGCAGCTACCGTGGCGGGTTCCGCGATGCAGGCGGCGCGTCCGGCGGCGCCAGTGCGGGGGGCGGGGCCGGTTTCCGATCCGGCTACCGCCCGGGTGCGAGC
>JALYPW010000114.1 GCA_030856145.1 Chloroflexota bacterium
CGAAACATCCTCGTCGTCGGCGCGGGCGATCCGTATCTCGAGTCCGCCCTCGCGTACTTGCCCCACGCTCGCCTGTTCGGCCTGAAGCCGGCGGAGTACCCGGCCGGCGCCATCCGCAAGGACGGGACCGCGTGGGACCTGATCATCTTCGAGGGCTTCGTTCCGGCGACGCTCCCGGCGACCGCCATCCTGGCGATCGCGCCGCCGACGACGAGCGGCCTCGGCGAGGTGGTCGGGACCCTCAAGAACCCCGGGATCGCGACCCTCGGCACCGACGAGCCGATCCTGCGCTACGTCGACCTCACCACCACCCACATCGCCGAGGCGAAGCAGCTGACCCTGCCGGCCTGGGCCCGGTCCGTCATCCCGGGTCCGAAGGGTGCTCCCCTCCTCTACTCGGGGGTCCGCGCCGGCCTTCCCGCGGCGGTCCTGGCCTTCGAGCCGCGCCAGTCGGACCTACCCCTCCAGGTCGCCTTCCCGATCCTGCTGGCCAACCTGACCGGCGAGCTGTTCGGGGGATCGGCGGCACCGGCTGCGGCCGTCAAGCCGGGTGAGCCGGTGGTCCTGACCGTCCCGAGCGGGATGGCCGGGCTGCGGGTCGTCGCCCCGGACGGACGAGCCGTGGATCTCCTGCCGGGTGCCGCCGGTGGGCCGAGCGTGACCTACACCCAGACCGACCAGCTCGGCGTCTACACCGCCACCCCGATCGCGGCGCCCGCGGCGTCAGGCTCGCCGGGCGAGAGCGCCGCACCTTCGCGGAGCCCCTCGCCGAGTGCCAGTGGCGCACCGGCCGGTCAGGGAATCGACCCGACGGCCCCGATCCGCTTCGCGGTCGACCTGTTCGACGTCGACGAATCGGCGATCGCGCCCGGACCCGAGCGCGTCCTTGTCGACCTCGGTGCGGCCCGTGCCGCGCCGGACGCCTCGGCGGCTCCCGGTGGCGCCGCGGATCCCACCGCGACCCGGGCGAACGCCCGCGACGAGCTGTGGATCCCGATCGTGCTGCTCGTGCTCATTGGACTGTGCGTCGAGTGGTCGCTCTATCACCGCGACGCCCTGCAGCGCACCTGGCGGAGCCTCACCGGGCGGATCCGGCGACCGGCCCCGGGTCCCGGGGGCGGCGCCTGATGGGCATCGACTTCGACAGCCCGAGCGCACTGCTCCTGCTCATCCCGGCCCTGGTCCTGACCATCGGACTCCACCTCGCATCGCGCCGGCGGGTCGGCCTGGGCCGGCGCCGGCTGGCCCTGGGCGTCCGGGTGGCCGTCCTCGGGGCGCTCGTCCTCGCCCTTGCCGGGTTCCGTCTTGTCCTTCCCGTCGACCGCCTCGCGACCGTCTTCGTCGTCGACCTCTCTGACTCGGTCGGGACCGCCGGCCGCGAGGACGCCCTCGCCTGGATCCGGGACAGCCTCGAGGTGATGCCCGAGGGCGACGTGGCGGGGATCGTCGGGTTCGGCCGAGCCGCCCTCGTCGAACGCCTGCCTGCGGAGGTCCGCGAGATCGACCGGATCGCCACGACGCCCGTCCGCTCGGCGACCGACATCGGCGCGGCGCTCCGGTTGGCCTCGGCCCTCTTCCCCGACGACGCCCAGAAGCGGATCGTGCTGCTGTCCGATGGCAATGACACGACCGGCTCCGGCCAGAGCGAGGCCGCCCTCGCCGCCGCCCGCGGGATCCAGATCGAGACCCGGGCGATCGGCCTCGGCGCGGCTGACGAGGCCCTTGTCGAGCGCCTGACGACGCCGTCCGTCTCCAAGGTCGGCGAGGAGCTCGAGGCGATCGTCGAGGTCCGCTCGTCGGTCGCCCAGCCGGCCACGATCCGGCTCTTCGCAGACGGCGGTCAGGTCGCGGTCAAGTCGGTCAATCTCGAGGCTGGCGGCAACCGGATCACGTTCCTCGTCAAGCCGACCGAGACCGGCTTCCACACGTTCCGGGCCGTTGTCGAGGCGGGCCGCGACACGTTCAGCCAGAACAATCGGGCCGACTCGGACACGATCGTCAACGGCGAGCCACGCGTCCTGGTCCTGGCCGGCGACGAGAAGGTCGCAGCCGAGCTCGTTGCGGCCCTCCGCGTCGAGCGCCAGACCGTCGACACGCTCATTCCCGAGCAGCTCCCGGCGACCCTCGAGGGGTTGCTGGCGTACGACTCGATCGTCCTCGCCGACGTCTCGCGGCTGCGCCTGTCGGACGCCCAGCTGAATGGGCTCCAGCAGTTCGTCCGCGACTTCGGGCGGGGGCTCGTGATGATCGGCGGGCCGAAGAGTTACGGCGCAGGTGGCTACACCGACACCCCGGTCGAGGAGACCCTGCCGGTCGACATGGGCGTCAAGGACCAGCAGAAGCAGCCCGACGTCGCGCTCGTCGTCGTCATCGACAAGTCGGGCTCGATGGACGCCTGCCATTGCAACACGTTCGACGGTGGGCAGGGCGGCGGCTCAGGGATCGGCGGCGTGCGCAAGGTCGACATCGGCAAGGAGGCGATCCTGCGGGCGGCGGCGGCGATGACCGCCCGCGACCAGCTCGGCGTCGTGGCCTTCGACGAGACCGCCCACTGGGTCGTCCAGACCCAGCCACTTGGCGGGATCGCCGACCTGCGCGGCTCGGTCGGGGGCATCCAGCCGCTCGGCCAGACGAACATCTTCGCCGGGCTGGAGCAGGCGGTGAAGTCGCTCGAGGGCGCGGCCGCCACTCGCCGCCACATCATCCTCCTGACCGACGGCTGGTCCTCGTCCGGCCAGTACGACGCGATCGTGGCCCGGATGAAGGCGGCCGGGATCACCCTCTCGACGGTCGGCGCGGGCGGCGGCTCGAACCCGTTCCTGGCCGGCCTCGCGAAGCAGGGCGGCGGCCGCTTCTACCAGGCGGACAATCCGGCGAGCATCCCCGACATCTTCCTGAAGGAGACCCAGAAGGTCGCCGGCCAGCAGATCGTCGAGGAGCCGTTCCACCCGATCCTGACGTCGCAGTCGCCGATCCTGCGCGGCCTCGACGCGCTGCCGCAGCTCCTCGGGTACAACGGAACGACCGCCAAGGCTGCCGCCCAGACCGTCCTCGTGACCCCGCGCGACGACCCTCTCCTCGCCCAGTGGCAGTACGGGCTCGGGCGCTCGGTGGCGTGGACGTCCGACTCGACCGGGCGCTGGGCGAAGGGCTGGCTGGGCTGGAACGGGTTCTCGAAGTTCTTCAGCCAGCTCGTGTCGTGGACCTTCCCGGGCGAGGAGACCGGCGGCATCGAGGCGACGTTCGTGACCGAGGGCAACAAGACCCGCCTCCGGGTCGAGAGCGTCGGGGCGGACGGCTCGCCGCGCGACTTCTACTCGACGGCTGTCGCGATCACGACGCCGGACCTCGAGTCGCGCGCCCTCGGGCTGTCGCAGGTCGCACCGGGCGTGTACGAGGTGGAGCTCGGCGAGATCGATCCGGGGGCCTACGTGATCCGGGTGTCGCAGACGCGGCCCGGCTCGACCGCCCTTGGCCGGACCCTGGGGCTGGTCGCGCCGACGCCCGCCGAGTATCGCGTTCTCGGCACGAACGAGAGCTTCCTCGCGACCCTGCGGTCCGCGACTGGTGGCCGGGCGATCGACCTGCCGGCCGAGCCTTGGACCCACGACCTCCGGACAAACGCCTCGTCAACCGACCTGTGGCCGACGCTCCTGGTCCTCGCCCTGCTGCTCTGGCCGCTCGACATCGCGCTGCGACGCGTCTCGCTGGGGCGGCGCGAGCTGGTGGACGCGCGACGCTGGCTCGGCGGGGGCTGGCGACGTCGATCC
>JALYPW010000431.1 GCA_030856145.1 Chloroflexota bacterium
ACGTGAGGGCGCGCGCCGCCGGGCCCGGCTCGCGCTGGGCGACCGCGGGGACGCCCACATCGCCGCCCTGCCGGACGGTCACGTCGAGCGGCACGCCGCCCAGGAAGTCGATGTGATGCTCCTGGCAGAAGCGCTCGCCACCGCCGCGGCCGAAGATCTCGGTCAGCTCACCGCAATGCGGGCAGGCGAAGGCGGTCATGTTCTCGACGAGGCCGAGGATCGGGACCGACAGGCGCTTGAACATCGCGAGCGCCTTGCCGACGTCGCTCAGGGCGACCTCCTGGGGCGTCGTGACGAGGACGGCGCCGCCGAGCGGGACCGACTGGGCCAGGGTCAACTGGGCGTCCGAGGTGCCGGGCGGCAGGTCGACGACGAGATAGTCGAGGTCGCCCCAGTCCACGTCGCGCAGGAACTGCTGAATCGCGCCGCCGACGAGCGGCCCGCGCCAGACGATCGGCTGACCCTCGGGCACGAAGAACTGGATCGAGATGCACTTCACGCCGTGCCGCTCAAGCGGTGCGATCTTGTTGTTGGCGGCGGCCTTGGGCTGGCCCGAAACGCCGAGCATCATCGGGATGTTTGGACCGGTGATGTCGGCATCGAGGAGGCCGACCGCGGCGCCCGACTGGGCAAGGGCAACCGCGAGGTTGACGCTGACGGTGCTCTTGCCGACGCCGCCCTTGCCCGAGCCGACGGCGATGATGTTCTTGACGTTCGGCAAGAGCTGCTCGGCCTGGCGCGGCGCCGACCGGCGGACCATGGCACCCCAGGTGATCGTGACGTCGCTGACGCCGATCCCGGTCAGGGCGGCCCGGGTGTTGCCCTCGATCTCGTCCTTGAGCGGGCAGGCCGGCGTGGTCAGCTCGATCGTGAATGCGGTCGCCATCCCGTCGATCGTGATCCCCTTGACCATATCGAGGGTCACGATGTCGCGACCCAGCTCCGGCTCCTGGACCTGGCGGAGCGCGTCTAGGATCGCGGCTTCGGTGAGCGTCGGCATCGGGCTGGGAACCTCAGGGTCGGGGCTGCCGCTCATCCCGGACGGGGTCGGGCCTTCTGGCAGCCGATGCGTCGATATCCGCATCGTAGCGCGGACGGCGGGAATGGGCGGCGGGGACCGAGCAGGGCCAGGGGCGGTCGTGGGGCGGGTCGCGGGGCGGGTCGCCGGGCCGGCGGATGCCTGTGGAGATCCCGCCGCCCGATGAATGCGCGCCTCGCGCGCGTTGGGGCAGCCGAACCCCCCGCCTGCCGCCACTCTGCGCGCGAAGCGCGCAGATCGACGGTCGGGGGGACGAATCACGCAGGTGTCCGGGCCGACGGCAACCGTTCCTTCGTCCCTCAGTGCGCGCCGAGCGCGCAACCGGCACTGCGCACGGCGGAGGATGCCGCGGACGACCCGCTGCGATTCGGATCGATGCGAGGGCGCTTGCGGACGAAATTCGTACGAGGCGACGCCGTTGCCGGTGCGCTCCTCGCATTCTTGACACCTCGTTGCGACGACACCTATCCTCGGCCGGCGGGTCACAGGCGGAGGAGGTCTGTCGGCCCGGTCTTCCCCGGTCGCCCAGCCGGCCGTCCTTCGGCCGGTTTGCAGCGACCCCGTGCTTCGGGAGTGCGCGCTTGCCTGAAGTCGACGTCCGCCTCGTCGATGTCGTCAAGAAGTTCGGCGAGGCCGTGGCGGTCGACCACATCAACCTCGAGGTCCGCGACGGCGAGTTCTTCAGCCTGCTCGGCCCGTCCGGCTGCGGCAAGACGACGACCCTCCGGATGATCGGCGGTTTCGAGCAGCCGACGAGCGGCCTGATCGAGCTGAACGGCGAAGACGTGACCTGGCTCCCGCCGTTCAAGCGCAACGTCAACACGGTCTTCCAGAACTACGCCCTGTTCCCGCATCTCTCGATCTTCGAGAATGTGGCGTTCGGGCTGCGGCGCAAGGGCGTCAAGGGCAGCGAGATCAAGAGCCGCGTCACGGAGATGCTCCAGCTGGTCGAGCTGCCGGGCTACGAGGCGCGCAAGCCCACCCAGATCTCGGGTGGCCAGGCCCAGCGCATTGCCCTCGCCCGGGCCCTGATCAACCGGCCGGCCGTGCTTCTCCTTGACGAGCCCCTCGGCGCCCTCGACCTGAAGCTCCGCAAGCAGATGCAGGTCGAGCTCAAGCGGATCCAGCAGGAGGTCGGGATCACGTTCATCTACGTGACCCACGACCAGGAGGAGGCGATGACGATGTCCGATCGGATCGCCGTGATGAACAAGGGCCGCTACGAGCAGCTCGGCGATCCGGAGATGCTCTACGAGCGCCCGACGACGCGCTTCGTCGCGAGCTTCCTCGGCGTCAGCAACCTCCTGCCGGCGACCGTGATCGGCCGGGACGGCAGTCACGGCACGGTCCGCCTGACCGACGACTCGACGATCCAGGTGCCGGCCGCGCTCGTCGAAGGCGCCACCGCGGTGAGCATCGGGATCCGGCCCGAGAAGATCCGGCTCCACGAATCCGATGCCGCGGCGCCGGCCGGCCACAACTGCCTGACCGGGGTGGTCCGAGACGCGTCCTATCTCGGGGTCAGCACCCAGTACCAGGTCGACGCGGCCGGGGGAACGCTGACCGTGTACGAGCAGAACGTCGAGCGGGCCAGCCGCTCCGAGCTCTGGGCCCGCGGGGACGCGGTCCAGCTGACCTGGTCACCCGACCACAGCTTCGTCGTCCCGCCCGACGGCGCACCCAGCATTTCAGCGTCCGGGGCGGGGGCGCCGACTGCCACCCCAGCCTGACCACCCGGCACCCCCGCGAAGGAGAGATCGAATGTCCGAGCAGCCCCAGCGCCCCGCCCACGACCTGACCCGGCGCCGCTTCCTGCAGGGATCGGCGATGGCCGGCGTCGCGACGTTCATCGCCGCCTGCACCGGGACGCGGTCGTCCGCGGCCCCGTCGACACCGCCCGCCTCGGGCGCCCCGACCGGCAGCGTCGCCCCGTCTGTCGTGCCCAGCCCGAGCGCCGCGGCGACCCCCAAGGTCGTCAGTGGCCCCTTGAAGTTCGCGAACTGGCCCGCGTATATCGACCTCGGGGATGCCGATGAGTACAGCCCGGGCGCGTCGCCGACGCTCGAGGACTTCCAGAAGGAGTTCAAGGTCGAGGTCGACTACCAGGAGAAGATCGGCGACAACGCAACCTTCGTCGAGACGATCAAGCCCGCCCTCGTCGGTGGCCTCGCCACGGGCTGGGACCTGATCGTCCTGACCGACTGGATGGCGGCCAAGCTGGTGGCCAGTGGCTGGGCCGAGAAGATCGACCAGGCCAATGTCCCCAACTGCACGGCCAACATTCGCGACGCCCTGAAGGGCTCGTCCTGGGACTCGTCGAACGACTACCACTATCCGTGGCAGTCAGGCATGACCGGCGTCGGCTTCAATGCGAAGACCCTCAAGGACAACGGGCTCGCGGAGCCGACGAAGATCGCCGACCTCTGGGACATCCCGGCCGACAAGTTGACGTTCCTGTCCGAGGCGCGCGATACCTTCGGAATGGTCCTGCTGAAACTCGGCGTGGACGCCGACGGGGCGACCGTGACTGCCGACCAGCTCAAGCAGGCGGCCGATGCGATGCAGCCACTGGTCGAGGCCGGCCTCCGATTCACCGGCAACGAGTACCTCGAGAACTTCGCCCAGAAGAAGACCTGGGCGGCGTTCGTCTGGTCCGGCGACCTCGCGTCCTCCGGTGGCGACGACGACAAATTCATCTTCCCCGAGGAGGGGACGCTGATCTGGACCGACAACATGATGATTCCGAAGGGCGCGGCCAACAAGTACACGGCCGAGCTGATGATGAACTACGTCTACGACCCGAAGATCGCCGCTCAGATCGCCAACTACGTCTACTACGTCTCGCCGGTCAAGGGCGCCGACGAGGAGATCAAGAAGCTTGATCCCGAGGCGGCGAACAACCCGCTGCTCTTCCCGACCGCCGAGATCGTGGCCAAGCAACACAACTTCCAGTCGCTGAGCGATGAGATGGAGAAGGTCATGAACGACCTCTACTCGACCCTGTCCGGCACCTGAGCCCGCCCGACCCGTCAGGAGCGATGACAGGGCGATGAGCGCCGACGCCGTCCCAGCGCCGCGGGGCCCGACGCTTCGGGCCCGCTTCGGCCGCGCCGTGCCGTATCTCCTGCTGGCTCCGGGCCTGCTTTGGCTCGTCCTGTTCTACGTGATCCCGGCCGTCCAGATGTTCACGTATTCGATCTCGACGGGGTCGCTCGAAACCGGCTTCGAGATGAGCCTGAACGGAGACGCCTACGCGACGGCCATCGACCGGTTCGGGAAGCAGTTCCTGAACTCCATCCTGTTTGGCGGGGCGGCCACGCTCCTGACGTTGGCGATCGGCTTCCCGGTCGCCTACACGATCGCGTTCCGCGGCGGCCGCTACAAGAACCTGATCCTGTTCCTCGTCATCGCCCCGTTCTTCACCAGCTTCCTGATCCGGACCATCAGCTGGAAGATTCTGCTCGGTGACGAGGGTCCGCTCCTCGCGCCTCTCCGCCACGGCTTTGGCTTCCTCGACAACGACTGGCTCCTGATCGGCCACGGAGCGGTCATCGACGGCCGGTTCAGCCTGCTCAATACTCCGATCTCGCAGCTGGCCGGACTGACCTATAACTTCCTGCCGTTCATGATCCTGCCCCTGTACGTGGCCCTCGAGAAGATCGACATCCGGCTGATCGAGGCCGCCGAGGACCTCTTCGCGAACCGCGCGGCGGCGTTCCGGCGGGTCACGTTGCCGCTGGCGCTGCCCGGCGTGTTCGCGGGCTCGCTCCTCACGTTCATCCCGGCGATGGGCGACTACATCAACGCCGAGCTGCTCGGCAACCCCGGCACCCGGATGATCGGCAACGTCATCCAGAACCGGCTCCTCGTCCAGAACGACTACCCGGTCGGATCGGCGTTGTCGTTCATGCTGATGGCCGGCATCCTCGTCGCCGTCGCGATCTACGCCCGCGTCCTCGGCACCGAGCAGCTGACCGGCTGATGGCCGACGCGGCGACGCTCCAGGGAGAGACCACGACCCCGGCCGCGGTGAGCCGGCGTTCGGGCGGCTTCGGGCACGGCCTCCGCCGGCGCGCCCTGCCGATCTTCACGACCTTGGCGATCATCTACCTGATGGTCCCGATCGCGGTGATGATCGTGTTCTCGTTCAACAAGCCCGACGGCAAGTTCAATTACATCTGGAACGAGTTCTCGCTCGACGGCTGGGCCCATCCGTTCGACTGGCCTGGCCTCGGCGATGCCGTGTTCACGAGCCTCGGCGTCGCCGTGATCTCGACCGTGATCGCAACGATCATCGGGACGATGATGGGCCTCGCCCTGACCCGCTACACGTTCCGCGGCCGGGGGGCCCTGAACGGGGTCATCTTCCTGCCCATGGCAACGCCCGAGATCGTCCTCGGGGCGAGCCTCCTGACGCTGTTCGTCGCGACCGCCCTGCCGCCCTTGGCGGGCTCCGTCCCGACCCTCTACCCGACGGGCTTCGGCACGATTCTGATCGCTCACGTCATGTTCAACATCAGCTACGTCGTGGTCACGATCAAGGCTCGCCTGACCGGGTTCGACCGGCGCCTCGAGGAGGCGGCAATGGACCTCGGCGCGAACGAGCTGACGACCTTCTGGAAGGTGACCCTGCCCCTGATCTTCCCGGGAATCATGGCCGCCGCTCTGCTCGCGTTCAGCCTGTCGATCGACGACTTCGTCATCACCAACTTCGTGTCCGGCACGACGAACACATTCCCGATCTGGGTCTACTCGATCCAGCGCAATGCCCTGCCCGTCCAGATCAACGTCATCGGCTCCATCATCTTCCTCGGCGCCCTCCTGCTCGTCGGTGCCACGACGCTGCGATCGGGCCGCGCCGCGCGGATCCGCTAGCCCAGGAGACTCTCCGCAATGGTCGACACTGCGCCGGCGCCGTCCGAATTCCCCGCGACTGGCTCGTCCGCTCCCCTGCCCGACCGGTCGGTCGTGCCGCCGGTCTGGGGCAGGATCACGAATCTCGTTGTCGATCGTGGCGAGGGCTCGTGGCTGATCACGACCGACGGCGAGCGCTATCTCGACTATTCGAGCGGGATCGGGGTCACGAACACCGGTCATGCCCATCCGCGGGTCGTCGCCGCGGTCCAGGCCCAGGCGGCAAAGATCCTCCACGCCCAGCAGAACATCACGTATCACGAGCCCGGCCTGCGGCTGCATGAGCGGCTCCGTCACGTCCTGCCGGGTGACGGCTGGGGCGCGTTCCTCTCGAACAGTGGGGCCGAAGCGGTCGAGGCGGCCGTCAAGCTCGCCCGGATCGCGACCAGTCGCCCGGTGATCCTCGGCTTCCGCTACGGCTACCACGGCCGGACCGGCCAGACGATGGCCCTGACGACGGCGAAGGACGTCTACCGCGGCCACTTCGAGCCGCTGCCCGGGTCCGTCTACCACACGGCCTATCCCTACTGCTACCGCGCGCCAGGCGCCGCCCACCCGCCCGACGAGAACTGCACCTGCGACTGGGAGGCCCAGCTCGACCTGACCTTCCACCAGTACGTCTACCCCGAGCACGTCGCGGCGATCATCGTCGAGCCGGTCCTCGGCGAGGGCGGCTACCTTGTCCCGCCGCCCGGCTTCCTGCCGCGCCTCCGCGAGATCACTCGCCAGCACGGGATCCTGCTGATCGCCGATGAGGTCCAGACCGGGTTCGGGCGGACCGGCGAGCTGTTCGCGGTCAGCCACTGGGGCGTCGAGCCGGACATCCTCGTCATGGCCAAGGGGATCGCATCGGGGCTGCCGCTGAGTGGCATCGTTGCCCAGCGCTCGATCCTGGACAAGCTGCCGCCCGGATCGCACGGCGGGACGTACGGCGGCAACGTCGTGGCCTGTGCCGCGGCCAACGCGACGCTCGAGGTGATCGAGGACGAGGGCCTCGTCGCCAACGCCCGGGCGCGCGGCGAGCAGATGCTGGCCGGGTTACGGGCCCTCGCCCCGAAGTACCGGTCCATCGGCGACGTCCGCGGTCTCGGCCTGATGCTCGCCCTCGAGTTCGTCAAGCCGGGCGAAGGCGACGGTCGCGTCCCGAATCCCGAGCTCACCAAGCGCGTCCAGGCCGAGGCATTCGCCCGAAACCTGATCATCCTCACGGCCGGCACGTACGTGAACGTCGTCCGGATCATCCCGCCGCTCGTCACATCGGCCGGCGAAGTCGACGACGCGCTCCGGATCATCGACGAGAGCCTGACCGCCGCGGGCGCATGACGGACGAGGCCGACGCGCTCGAAGGGCTTCCGCCCGCCGTCCGGACCCGCCTCGACACGTTCAGCAAGGCAGTTGACCTGGTAGGCCTGGATCTCCTGCCGACATTCATCGGCGGTGTGGGTGCCGAGCGTGTCCGGGCGTTCGAGAACGCACAGCTCGTCGCGATCGAGACCGGACGCGAAGCAGCCGTCGTCGACGGCCGACGCATCGCCTGGGACTACGTCGAGCGCCGCTTCGCCGACGCTGGCTACCGGCCGGGTCTCGGAGTCCTGCCTGGCCCACTCCTCGCCGGCGGCCTCGACCGAGCCCGGCTGGCGGAGTCGTTCGCGGACGCGGTGACCGCGGTCATGCTCGACGACGCCCTCGACCCGGTCGACCGCGACGAGCTTCTCGGGCCGTGGGCGGCCCTCCTCGCGTGACCGACGCTGGCGTCACCGTGGTCCGAGCCGAGGTCGTGCGCGTCGCCCGGCTCCTCCGCGAGCGCGGCCTCGCGATCGGGACGTCCGGGAACGTCGGCGCGCGGCTGGCCGACGGCCGGATCGCGATCACGCCGTCGACGATGGACTACGACGAGATGACCACCGACGACATCGTGATCGTCGAGCCCGACGGGTCGCCGTCCGAGGGTCACCGCCAGCCGAGCTCCGAGGTCCGCATCCATCTCGAGGTGTTCGCGGCCCGGCCCGACGTCCGCGCGATCGTCCATACCCATTCGCCGTACGCGACCGCGTGGGCCGCGACCCGGCGCGACGTGCCGGCCGTCCACTACGTCATGGCCCCGCTCGTGACGGCCGGACACGACCGGATCCGGGTCGCTCCGTACGCCACGTTCGGGACCGCCGAGCTGGCTCGCAACGCCGTCGAGACCCTCGGCCACGATCAGGCGGTCCTCCTCGCCAACCACGGCGCGGTCGCGGTCGGGACGACGCTGGCCGGCACCCTCCTCCGGGCCGAGCGGATCGAGGAGCTGGCGATGCTGGCCTGGCGCGCAGAGCAGATCGGGGGAGCGACGATCCTCACAGCTTCCGAGCTCGACGACGCCCGCGACCAGATGGCTCGATTCCCGCGCCAGCACCCCTGAGCGGAACCGTCGACCCCGGATCCGGAGGGCGAGGCCGGGCGCGGCCCCGAGGCTTCCGAGGGTCACGGCGCCGGAGTTCCGGACAGCGGGTCCCTCGGCGCGTCGACGACCACGGCCGGCTGTTCGACCCTGCCCGTTACCGTGTCGCGCGGATCGCCCGCTCGGCGAGGACCCGGGCC
>JALYPW010000155.1 GCA_030856145.1 Chloroflexota bacterium
AGGCGACGTGGATCGACTCGAGCTCGTCATCGGAGAGCACGCGTGTTGGTTCGTAGCGGATGCGCGGCTGCTGGATCGAGCGCTGTTGGGGCAGGACGTGGCGCTCGTGACCCGCTCGGCCACCGGCGCGCCGGCGGGGCGCGGTCGCCAACGCCGGATCGGAGAGTCCGACAAGCTCGGGATCGATGCCGGGATCGGCGTCGGTCACGGTCGCTTCCTCGTGGCCCGTGCAGCGGTTCTCGTGGGGCGAGCGTAGGCGACGGCATCGGCCGCGAACGTGCTCGGAATCCCCGTCGAGCGAGTCATCCGTGCGGATTCCGGACTCGCAGGGCCTGATCTGGCAGGCTGAGCGCCCGACTTCGTCCGATCCGCTCGTGGGGCGAGTATCCGCGTCGGGACGAGCGTGAGCCGGGAGCGATCAGTCACCGGACAGGTCCAGCCACGTCGTCTTGAGCTGGGTGTAGCCATCGAGGGCGGCGAGGCCCTTGTCGCGCCCGAACCCCGATTGCTTGAAGCCGCCGAATGGGACAGTGATATCGGCGCTGTCGAAGGTGTTCACGTAGACGGTCCCGGCCCGGATCGACCGGGCAAGACGATGGGCGCGCTTCACGTCGCGGGTCCAGACCCCGGCCGCCAGCCCGTACGGCGTGTCGTTGGCGATCCGGAGCGCGTCGGCCTCGTCGTCGAACTCGGTGACGGTCAGGACCGGGCCGAAGATCTCCTCGCGAGCGACGCGCCACGAGTTCGAGACGCCGTCGAGGATCGTCGGCGGGATGTAGTAGCCGCCGCTCTCCTCGCGGACCCGCTCGCCGCCGGCCACGAGCGTCGCACCCTCCTCGCGGCCGAGCGCCACGTAGCCGAGGACCTTCGCGAGCTGGCGGTCGTCCACGATCGCGCCGAGTCGGGTCGCGGGATCCAGCGGCTCGCCCGGCGCCAGCGATCGTCCAAGGGCCGCGATCCGCTCGACGAGCTCCTCGCGGACCGAACGATGGACGACGAGCCGCGAACCGGCGTTGCAGGTCTGGCCGCCGTTGTAGAAGATCCCCAGGCCGATCGCGGACGCCGCGGTCTCGAGGTCGCCGACGTCGGCGAGGACGACCTGCGGGCTCTTCCCGCCGAGCTCGAGGGTGATCGCCTTGACGTCCGTCTCCCCGACCGCGCGAAGGAGCGACTTCCCGACCTCGGTCGAGCCCGTGAAGGTGATCTTGTCGACCGATGGATGCCGGGCAAGCGCCGGGCCGACGACCGCACCCGGACCGGGCACGACATTGAGCACGCCGTCCGGCAGGCCCGCCTCCGACGCCAGCTCCGCCAGCCGGAGCGCGCTGAGCGGCGACTGCGAGGCGGGCTTGAGCACGACGGAGTTGCCCGTCGCGAGCGCGGCTCCGATCTTCCACGCGGTGATGATCAACGGATAGTTCCAGGGCACGATCGCGGCCACGACCCCGATCGGCTCGCGGGTCACGAGCGACAGGGAGTCGGGACCCGTCGGGCCGACTTGGCCGTATGTCTTGTCGATCGTTTCGGCGTACCACTGGATCGTCTTCGCGGCGGACGGGACGTCGACCGCGAGCGTGTCCCGGATCGGCTTGCCGACGTCGAGCGACTCGAGGAGGGCGAGCTCGTCGCGCTGCTCGCGGATCCGCTCGGCGAAGCGCAGCAGGATCTTCTTGCGGTCCGTCGGCGGGCGGTCGGACCAGCGCCGGTCGTCGAACGAGGCGCGCGCCGCCCGAACGGCTCGCTCAACGTCCTCCGCCCCGCCGGACGCCACGTGGGCGATCGTCGAGCCGTCGCGACCAGCGACATCCACGAACGTCTCGCCCGACGCGGCCGGCACGAACCGCCCGTCGATGAACGCTTCCGTCCTCGGCGCGACCGCCGCCGCGCGGGCGAGCCAGTCCTCGGTCGTCAGCCGCGCCTTCCCGGCCGTCCCGGTCATGCCGCGTACCGCTTGATCGCCGCCTCGTCCAGGACGGCCCCGATCCCGGGCACCACCGGCACCCGCAGCACGCCGTCCGCGCCCGGCCGGATCGGGTCGACGAGGAAGGCGTCGCGCCTTTCCGGCGTCCAGCCCGGCGGGTCGTACGGGAACTCCAGGAACGGCCCGCCACCGACACCGGCCGCGACGTGGAGATTGGCCAGCAGCCCGATCCCGTTCGTCCAGGTGTGGGGCGTGTACCAGCGCCCCTTCGCCAGCGCGCGTTCCGCGAGCCTGCGGCCGTTCGACATGCCGGCGGCGAGGACGACGTCGGCCTGGTGGACGTCGAACGCGTCGGCATCGAGTGCGGCCTCCAGCTCCCGGAACGTCCGGATCATCTCGCCGCCGGCGATCCGGATCCCGGGGACGGCCGCCCGAAGGGCCGTCAGGCCGGCCAGGTCAGAGCCGTCGAGGGGCTCCTCGAGCCAGAGCACGTCGAGCTCGGCAAGGCGCTCCGCGATCGCCCGGGCCGTTGCGACGTCGATCGACGGGCTCACGTCGCCGGCCATCCGCCAGCCCTGGTTGAGGTCGACCATGATCGCCATCGAGTCGCCGACCGCCTCGCGCGTCGCGCGAACGGCCGCGATCCCCTCCTCGAGCCGCGCTGGATCGCTCGGATCGACCCGGATCTTCAGCGCCTGGAAGCCCTCGTCACGCAGGCGCAGGGCACGCTCCGCGCGCTCGCCCGCAGGGACCAGCGAGCCGCACGAGGCGTACGCCGGGATCCCGTCGCGTGCGCCGCCGAACAGATGCGCGACCGGCAGCCCGGCGACCTGCCCGGCGATGTCCCAGAGCGCGACCTCGAGCGGCCAGTAGCGCCCGGCGTGGAAGTCGATCGTCTCGAGCGCCCGGACGTGGCGGGCGATCGCCAGCGGATCCTGACCAATGAACAGGTGCTCGAACGGCGTGAACCCGTCCATCGTGTCGCCGGACCCGACACCGACGACCCCGTCGTCGGTCTCGACCCGGACAATCGTGACCGGGAAGCGCGTCCGCGGGACCGGGTCCCACGCGGCCGGGAACGGCGGGTCGAGCGGGACGACCAGGCGATCGGTCCGGATGGCGGTGATCCTCATGCAGCCGGGAGTATCGCGCACGCCGGACGATGCGGTACTGTCGGCTCTCCACCGCGCACCCCGTCCGACCCGCCCTGCAGGAGGTTCGCAGCGCCGATGGCCGACCAGCACCGTCAAGCCGCGGTCGTCGACTTCGACCACGTGACGAAGCGCTACGACGCGCCGACCGGCCGGGACAAGGGAAAGCCGACGCCGGGCGCCGTGAATGACCTCTCGCTCAAGGTCCCGGCCGGCAAGATCTGCATCCTCGTCGGACCATCCGGCTGCGGCAAGACGACGTCGCTGAAGATGGTCAACCGACTGATCGAGCCGACGTCGGGCCAGATCAAGATCGACGGCGTCGACGCCTCGACCCGCGACCTGACCGACCTTCGCCGGAGCATCGGCTACGTGATCCAGCAGGTCGGTCTGTTCCCGCACCAGACGATCGGCGACAACGTGGCGACAGTCCCGCGTCTCCTCGGCTGGCCCAAGGCCCGCCTGAAGGAGCGCGCGGAGGAACTGCTCGGGCTGGTCGGGCTCGACCCCGCCAAGTACCGCGACCGCTTCCCGAGCCAGCTCTCGGGCGGCGAGCGGCAGCGCGTCGGTGTCGCACGGGCTCTCGCGGCGGACCCGCCGATCATGCTCATGGACGAGCCGTTCGGCGCCGTCGACCCGATCGTTCGCGACCGGCTCCAGAACGAGTTCCTGCGCCTCCAGGAGACCATCGCCAAGACGATCCTGTTCGTGACCCACGACATCGACGAGGCGATCAAGATGGGCGACCTCGTCGCCGTGTTCCAGACTGGCGGGATCCTCGCCCAGTACGGGACGCCGCTCGAGATCCTGGCCGCGCCCGCGTCGGAGTTCGTCGCCCGGTTCGTCGGCCAGGACCGCGGCCTCAAGCGGCTGTCGCTCCTGCGCGTGTCCGACGTCGCCCTGGGTTCGGCGGTCACCGCCCAGCCCGGGGACGACGCCGCCGACGCCCGTCGGCGGGCCCTCGACGACCCGCTCCGATACCTGCTGATGACCGACGCGGGAAACCGGCCGATCGGTTGGGTCGCCCACGGAGACATCCCGGCCGACGGGACACTGACCGAGGCGCTGGCCAACCCAAGCTCGCCCCAGCTGAACAAGCGGACCACGCTCAAGGACGCGTTGTCGATGATGCTCGACGCCGACGTCCAGACCGGGATCGTGGTCGACCGGACGGGTGCTGTGCAGGGCCTGCTCTCGATCGACACGATCGCCGACAAGATGCGCGAAGGCGAGCACGCGGCGCCATTGGATGAGATTCACGACGGGGCCGACGACCCCGCGCCCGATGAGCCGAGCGGACCCAGCACGGACGAGCAGGCTGCCGCCGCGCTGGAGGCTGCCGAGCGGCTCCGATGATCGCCGACCCGATCGTCGACTTCGAGTGGATCGCCACCCATCTCGACTCGGTCTGGGAACGGATCGTCCAGCATCTCCAGCTGACGATCCTGCCGTTGGTCCTGGGCATCGTGGTCTCGCTGGTCCTCGCGATCTGGGCGGTGCGGCAGCCAAGAATCTACGGGCCGATCACCGCGATCACGGGCCTCCTCTACACGATCCCGAGCCTCGCGGCGTTCATCCTCCTCGTCCCGATCACGAAGCTGTCACTCCTGACCGCCCTGATCCCGTTGACCACGTACACCCTGCTGATCCTGTTCCGCGGCTTCACGGCCGGGTTCAACGCGGTTCCGGCCGAGATCCTCGAAGCGGCCGAGGGGATGGGCTACACCCGCCGCCAGCGGCTGCTCCGCGTCGAGCTCCCCTTGGCCGTGCCGCTGATGATGTCGGGCATCCGCCTCGCCTCGGTGTCCACGATCGGCCTGGCGACGATCGCGGCCGTGCTCGGTGAGTCGTTCGGCGGGCTGGGCCAGCTGATCACCGAGGGGATCCAGAACTTCTTCCCGACCAAGTACCTGCTCGGCGCCGCGCTGTCGGTCCTGCTCGCGTTTGCCGCCGACTTCCTCTTCGTCCGGCTCGAGCGCGTCCTGACGCCATGGGCCCACGCCCGGGCGGGAGCCCGCTGATGGACGACGTCCTCGCGTTCTTCACCGATCCGGCCAGCTGGCAGGGCACGACCGGCATCCCCAATCGCCTCCTCGAGCACCTGATCATCTCGGGCCTGTCGGTCGCGCTCGCGACCCTCATCGCCGTCCCGCTTGGGCTGTACATCGGCCACACGAACCGTGGCGCCGGCATCGCGATCAACCTCGCCAACATCGGCCGGGCGATCCCGTCGTACGCGATGATGGTCATTCCACTGCCGTTCACCCTGGCCCTCGCCCCGGTTCTCGGCTACCCACCCACGTTCGGGCTGGATTTCCTGCCGATCTTCATCGCGATGACGTTCCTGGCGATCCCGCCGCTCCTCGTCTCGACCTACGCGGGGCTCCGCTCGGTCGATCGCGACCTCCTCGAGGCCGGTCGCGGGATGGGCCTCCGCGAGGGCCAGATCCTGCGCCGGATCGAGCTGCCGCTCGCGTCCTCGATCATCGTCGGCGGCTTCCGGACGGCAACCCTCCAGGTGATCGCGACCGCGACGATCGGGGCCATCCTGTCGGGCGGCGGTCTCGGGCGGTTCATCTTCGACGGCCTCAGTCAGGGCGCGGCCGGCGTTCCGGCGATCGTCGCCGGGGCCATCCTCGTGTCCGGCCTCGCGATCGGCGTGGACCTGATCCTCGCCTGGGTCCAGCGCCGGCTCACTCCGCGCGCGTTGCGCACGGAGGCAAGCCGGGGGACTGCGGGCCCTTCGTCGGTCGTCGGCGGAGCGGACGCGGCGTCCAGCTCGGCGGGCGCAACCCCGTAGGCGCATCGACGCATCCTGGCCGGTCCACGACGGGGAACAGGAGCGCTGGTAAGGTACGCGGGCGAAAGCCGCGCCCCGCGGCACGAATGAGGAGGAACCACCACATGCGGACACCCCGCGTGCTGGCGCTCGGAATGACCGTGCTGGTGCTTGTTGGCGCCTGCAGCTCGGGCGGCTCGGCCGCTCCGTCGGTCGGATCGAGCACCGGCGCCAGCGTCGCCCCGGCCAGCGCTCCTGCGTCCGAGGCGCCCAAGGCGGCGATCCGGATCGGATCGGACAACTTCTATGAGTCGAAGCTCATGGGCGAGATCTACGCCCAGGCCCTCGAGGCCGCCGGTTACACGGTCGAGCGCAAGTTCGGCCTCGGCTCCCGCCAGCAGCGCATTCCGATCATGGACGCCGGCGAGATCGACATGGTCGCCGAGTACGTCGGCTCGGGCCTCGGCTTCTACGACACGACCAAGATCACCGGAGACGGCGCCGCGAACGCCACCGCGCTCCAGGAGGCCCTCAAGGCGAAGGGCATCTCGGTTCTCGGGATCACGCCCGGCCAGGACTCGAATGCGTTCGTGGTCCGCAAGGACACCGCGGACTCGCTGAAGCTCACGAAGATGAGTGATCTGGCCGCCGTCCAGGACCAGCTCAAGTGGGGCCTCCCGGCCGACTGCGACACGAACCCGCTCTGCGCGGGCGCGCTCAAGTCGTACGGGATCACGTATCCGCCGAAGCAGCGCTCCGCGCTGGGCGCGTGCGACGTCCCGATGGCCCAGGCGCTCCAGGGCAAGGCGATCGACCTGGCCGAGCTCTGCTCGACCCAGCCGGCCATCGCCCAGTTCGGGTTCGTCACCCTCGAGGACGACAAGAAGACCCAGCCGGCCGAGAACATCGCCCCGATCGTTCGCGACGACTACCTTGCCAAGGTCGACAAGGCCGCCTTCGCGGCGATCCTCGACGCCGTCTCGGCGAAGGTGACCACCGAGCTGCTCACGACGATGGGTGTCTCGGTCGCGGTCGACCAGAAGGACATCAAGGAGGTCGCGAAGACCTTCCTCACCGAGCAGGGCCTCCTCAAGTAGCCCTCTGCTCCCCTTTGATCGAGCGAAGCCCGTCCGGTTCCCGGACGGGCTTCTTCGTGTCCGGCGCCGGACCGATCGTGGGATCCCGGGCATGACGGTCATCGTCAGCGGTCGGGGTCTGACCCTTGCCGAGATCGTCCGGGTCGCCCGTGAGGGCGAGCCGGCCGCGCTCGATCCGGCCGGCGCCGAGCGGATGCGCCGGACCCGGGCGATCGTCCGGTCCGGGCTCGAGCGGGGCGACCCGATCTACGGCGCGAGCACCGCTGTCGGTGTCCTGAAGCGGGTCGGGGTGGACCCGGCTGACGATCGCGGCTACGCCGGGTCGATGCTCGGTCACCATCGGGTCGGCCAGGGTCCGGTCGCGCCGCGCGACGTTGTCCGGGCGACGATGCTCCGCCTCGCCAACCATCTCGCCGAGGGATCGCCGGGCGTCCGGCCCGAGGTCGCCGAGCGGATCCTCGCTGCGCTCAACGCCGACGACATCCCCGATGTCCACGCGACCGGCTCGGTCGGCCAGGCGGACCTCGCCCCGCTCGCCGGGCTCGTCATGCCGATCGTCGCCGGCTTCGAGCTGGAGCCCGGCGAGGGCACCGCGCTCCTCGACAACAACGCCTTCGCCACCGCGTGGGCCGCGCTGGCCGTGGCCGACGCGGGGATCCTGCTCGACACGATCGATGTGGCCGGGGCGCTCAGCCTCGAGGGCTTTGCCGCCAACCCGGCGATGCTTCATCCCGCGATCGGCGACGTCCGGCCCTACCCGGCCGTGCGCCGGACACTCGCCCGGCTGCACGACCTGCTGGACGGCAGCGGTCTCTGGGAGCCGGGCGCCGCGCGCAACCTCCAGGATCCGCTCTCGTTCCGGAATCTGCCCCAGATCCAGGCCGCCGGGCGAGGCACCCTGACCCATGTCGAGGCAGTCCTCGCGATCGAGTTGAACGCGTCACAGGGCAACCCGATCGTCGTCCCCGCCGAGGAGCGCGTCGTGTCTGTCGCGAACTTCGAGATCCTGCCGCTGGCCGCCGCCCTCGACTATCTCCGGATCGTGCTCGCCTCGGTCCTGTCGACGGCGTCGGAGCGGATCGTCAAGTCGCTCGGCACCCCGTGGTCCGGGCTGCCGACCGGACTGGTGCCGGTCGCCGGCACGAACGAGGCCGGCTTGACGTACCTCAGCCTGGCCGCCCAGAGTCTGGCGGTGGAAGCCCGCCTCCTCGCCGCGCCCGTGTCCTTCGAGGTCGTCTCGACCGCCCACGCGGAGGGGATCGAGGACCGGACGACGATGGCCCCGCTAGCGGCTCGCCGGCTGGCCGAACAGGTCGACGTCGGTGGCTCGATCGCGGCGATCGAGCTCGCGGTCGGTGCCCAGGCGGCCGAGCTGCGGGGCGTGCGCCACGGGCGCGGCACCGCGCAGGCCGTTGCGCTGGTCCGCGATCGTGTTCCGTTCCTCGGGATGGGCCAGTACGTCCCGGATGTCGCCTCGCTGGCCGATGCTGTCCGGCGCGGGGAGTTGGCGATCGCCACGCCGTCAACGGGGGACATCGATGTCGACCGCGCGTGACCGACCGCCCGAGGAGGCCCAGGAGGACACGTCGTTCGGGCGCGGCCTGCGGGTCCTCCTGACGATCGCGGACCGGGGCGAGATCCGGGCCGACGAGCTGAGCGTCCTGCTCGAGACCCCCGTCTCGACGGTCTATCGCTACCTGCGAACGTTGGCGGACTTCGGATTCGTGGATCGCCACGGCGCCGGCTACCGGCTCGGGCCGCGCCTGATCATCGGCAGCGGCGCCAATGTCACGGCCGAGGAGCTGATCCGGACCGCCGATCCGGTGCTTCGCCTGCTCGTCGACGAGACCGGCGAGACGGCGGTCATCGTCCGCCGGATCGGGATGTCGGCGGTCTGTCTGCACGAAGTTCCGTCGGATCAGCCGCTCCGAGTCACGATCGCCCCGACCACTGTCCTGCCGCTGCCGAGCGGGGCGTTCGGCAAGGCGCTGCTGGCCTTCGCCCCGGACGACGTGCTCGACGAGGTCATCGCGCAGGAGTCGGCGGCCGGCCCATCGAATCTTGACCTGGACAGGTTGCGGGCAGAGCTCGTGGAAGTGGTGACCAGCGGGGTAGCCCGATCCGTTGGAGAGGTGATTTCTGGCTCGGTAGCCATCGCAGTTCCCATGTTTCGAGAGGACGGGATCGTGGCCGCGATCGGGGTCGTCGGGCCGGAGTCCCGCTGCGGGCTTGCCTGGCGGACGCGGGTGGCGCGCCTGTTGCCGGGAGCGGCCAGCTCCGTGGTGGGTGCGCTTGGAGCAGTACTTTCGTCCCAGGACTCCCGGCATCCGGAATAGGTCGATCTCAGCATTTGACAATTCGGGGCCCGCGCGTATGCTCGCAGACATGGACGCCCTGCCGCTCCTTGCCCCGGTCGCCGCCGACTACGCGTCGCGGCCGATCGCCGAGGCCTTCAACTGGCACGAAGCGGCGACCGACCTGGGTGATGGCGAGTGGTATCTCGTCGCGTTCCGCTCGATCCGCAAGGCGAGCGCTGACGAGGTCCGGCTCAGCGAGTTCGACGAACGAGCCCACCTCGAGGCGTCCGCCGCACATGGCTTCGTCCACTACTTCAAGGGTCCCGCCGCGTCGGACGGCTCGTGCCTTTCGTTCTGCCTGTGGCAGACTCGGGCGGACGCCCGGGCCGCCGCCGGCCGACCCGATCACGTCCGCGCCGTGAGCCTGATCGACGAGATGTACGAGCAGTACACCCTCGAGTTCCTGCGGGTCACCCGCCACGCCGGCGGCGCCCTTTCGTTCGAGCCCTACGACCGGGTGGCGGCCACGGCCGTGCCCGTCGTGCCTGCCGTGGAGCTCGACGTGGTGGATCTCGCGATCGACGGCCCGTCGCCAGTCCTGCCGAGCCAGCCCTCGATCTCGTTCTGAGCGGGCCTCCCGGCGGGTCGCCCGACGGGGCCCGGCCCGCGCTCGTGCCCGCCGTCGCGCGCCTCCTGCCCGGCCTCGCCGCCGCAATCGGTGTCGCCCTCGTCGCCCGGTTCGCGACGACGTTCCTGCCACCGGTCGTGTCCGAGGTCACGCTCGCCATCCTCATCGGGCTGGTCCTGGGTCGCCTGCCCGCTGCCCGCTCGGCCGCGCTCGCCCCGGGCCTGAAGATCGCTGCCGAGCGCCTGCTCCGCCTCGGGATCGTGCTCCTCGGCGCGAAGCTCGGCATCGACCAGATCGCCGGGATCGGCCTGCCCGCGGCGGTCGTCATCGCGGTCACGATGGCGGCGGCGCTCGTGGTCGTCCTCGGGCTGTCGCGCGCCGCGGGCGTCGATGGCCGGCTGGCCGTGCTGTTGGCCGTCGGCGCAGCGGTCTGCGGCAACTCGGCGGTCGTTGCGACATCCCCGGTGATCGGGGCCCGGCCGCGCGACACCGCCTATGCGGTCGCGACCGTGACCGTGTTCGGGACGATCGCGGTCTTCGCCTATCCGCTGATCGGCCACGCCGCCGGCTTCGGTGACGCGGTCTTCGGGCTGTGGGCCGGGATCGCGATCAACGACACGAGCCAGGTTGTCGCTGCCAGCTCCGCCTACTCGCCGGGCGCGTTCGAGGTCGCGACGGTCGTCAAGCTGATCCGGAATGCGCTGATGGCCCCGCTCCTGCTCGGGATCGCCTGGACCTGGCACCGCCGGACCGGGCAGACCGGCGACACGCGGGCCGGACTTCGCCGGGCCGTTCCGTTGTTCGTGCTCGGGTTCCTCGCCCTGTCGGCGCTGCGCAGCGTCGGCGCGATCGACGCTCCGCTCGCCGCGACCCTCGAGTCGGTCGCCCGGGCCCTGGTCCTGGTGGCCCTGTCGGCGGTCGGACTGAACGTCCGGGTCGAGGACCTGCGCGCCGTCGGGCCGCGGCCGCTCCTGATCGGGCTCGGGGCCGCGCTGATCATCGGCGTGGCGACGATCCTCGCAATCACGACCTTCGGCCTCGCGGACGGACTCGTCACCGGCCGTTGAGATCCGGGCCCTTCGATCCCGACCGGTCCGGACCGGACCTGCGACCCACGCCGCGCGATCCACGCCAGACATCAGATCCCAACGAACGAGCGTGCCCGAATCGCTCCAGCGACCCGATGGCGCCCGCTGGGACCTTGGGCCACGCTCACTCGTTCGGATTTGATCCAGCCCACGCATCAGGCGCGGTTCCCGGCGCGGATCCAGCCCACGCATCGTGCCCAAGTCCCGGCGCGGCGGGCGCAGGGGCTGCGGCTCAGACCGCCCCGTGCGTCGCCCGCGACCGATCCCGCCAGCCGAGGCGCGCGAAGGCGATGCCGCCGCCGACCGAGGTGACGACAAGGATCGTCGCGTGGACGAGGAGAGCCAGGGCAAACGCCGAGTCGCCGGGCACCCCGATCGCCTTGCCGATCTCGACGGCGGCGAACTCGAAGGTCCCGAGGTTCGACGGCCCGGCCGGGACCGCGCTCGCGAGCGCGACGCCCGCCGAGATCAGGGCCGCCTGTCCGATCGACAGCTCGACCCCGATCGCCTGGCCGACGGCCGCAAAGGCGAGGATGGCCATCGTCCACGACGCAGCGCTCGTGGCCAGCGCTTCGGCCAGGGTCCGTGGCCGGCCGGCGACGGCCAAGCCGCCCTGGAGGCTGAGGGCGAGGTCGCGGACCTTCGGGTAGCGCTCGACGAGGGCGGCGATCCGATCCATCCCGGGCAGTCGATGGGCGACGATCCCGAGGGCCAGGACGATGAGAAGCAGGCCGGCGACCGCCGCGCCGACGAGGATCGCGTTGGCAACCACGCCGCGGACGCTGAGCACGAGGAGCGCGACCGAGGCGATCGTGACCACGGCGACGAGATCGACCACCCGCTCGACCACGACCGTGCCGAGGGCAGATGCCCGGCTGATCCCCTCACGATCGCCGAGGTAGTGGACCCGGATCAGCTCGCCCAGGCGGGCCGGCAAGACGTTGTTGGCGACGTAGCCGATGAGCAGGTAGCCGAACATCCGCAGATAGCCGACGGCCGCGATCGGGCGGAGGAGGCGCTGCCAGCGGAACGCCCTGAAGACGAGGTCCAGGATCAGCAGGCCGGCGGCGAACGCGACCCAGCGCAGGTCGGCCTGGCGGAGCAGGTCGCCGGTCCGGGCAACGTCGACGCCGCGCAGGACGAACCACAGCGCAACGATCGAGATGACGCCGCCG
>JALYPW010000203.1 GCA_030856145.1 Chloroflexota bacterium
CGTCCGGACCGCCCGGACGCGGTCCACGAGCAGCTCGGTCTCCCGCTCCGCGCCGGCCTTGAGCTTGAGGGTCCGGTAGCCCGCCGCCACCGCCTGGCTGGCCGCCTCGCCGGCGGCGGCCGGTCCGATCGACGGGATCGTCGCGTTGACGCCGACACCCGTTCCTCCCGAAATGAGGTCCGCGCCCAGTACGCCCTCGAGATCGAAGCGAGCCGCATCGAGCGCTGCCCGGAGAGCCCGGCCGGGAGCCCCGTGCAGCTCGAGCTCGGTCGCGGTCGGCAGTCGATCGCCCGGCGCCGTCATCACCAGCTCGTGGACCAACCGGTCGAGGACGATCGACGCCGTGTCGCCGTCGCCGCTGTCGAGGACGGCCTCGCCGAGCCCGAACCGGCCGTCGCCGGCCACGAGCCGGATGATCCACGCCTCGCGCTCGACCCACATCTCTCGCGCGGTCGCAATCGGCCGACGAAACGGAACCCGGACCTTGTCTGCGCGGACGCTGGCGATGTCGGTCACCCGAGCCGGCGCCCCGACCCGGCACCGGCCAGCGCCAGCCCGAGCCCGAACAACAGCGCGAATACCAGTGCCAGCCGGGCGGTCCCCTTGAGCACGAGGTTCAGCTCGCGCGGCTCGCCGAACGTCCGGACCACTCGAAGGAGCGGCCGTGCGAGGGGCAGGCTGAGCAGCGGCAGGAGAGCAAGCGGCGCCAGGCCCGACGGCCCGCCGGCCGGTCCCGTGCCGGTCGCCATCCAGAACCCGACCAGCGAGACTGGGACTGCATACGCGACCGCGAGCAGGAGGGCGTATTCCGCCTGTGCGGCCGGCGCCCCGAGCATCACCGCGAGCGTTCGCTTGCCCGCCGCCCGGTCGGTCGGGATGTCGCGCAGGTTGTTGACCACGAGGATCGCGGTCGTGAGGGCGCCGACGGGAATCGCGGCCGCCACGAACAGGGATTCAACGCTCCCCGCCTGGAGATACGCCGTCCCGATCACCGCCACGAGCCCAAAGAAGCTGAACACGAAGACCTCGCCAAGGCCGCGATACCCGTATGGCCACGGCCCGCCGGTATAGCCGAGCGCGGCGACGACCGCGAGCAGCCCGACGGCGATGAGCGCCGGCCCGCCGATCAGGGCCAGCCACAGCCCCACGAGGCCGGCCAGTCCGATCGTCAGCGCGATCGCGACCTCGAGCTGGCGCTCGGTCACGAGTCCGGCCGCCGCCACCCGCAGTGGACCGGTCCGGGCCGGACTGTCGGCGCCGCGCCGGAAGTCGGACAGGTCGTTGGCGAAGTTGGCGACGACCTGGAGGAGCAGCGCCACGAGGACGCAACCGAGGGCGCTGTCGAGGCGGAACGGAACCCCGGCACCGAGAGCCGCGCCGAGGCCCACGGCGACGCCGGCGAGCGCTGCCGGAAGCGTGGCCGGCCGGGCGGCGGTGATCCAGATGCGGACGGTCGATGGCCGCGTCCGAGCCGCGACCCCGGGCGAACCGGTCGTCGTCACGGCCGGCGCGGGTACTTGCGGTAGTCGGCCGGCCGCTTCTCGAGGAAGGCCGTCGATCCTTCGTGTGCCTCGTCGGTCGTGTAGTACAGGCCGGTCGCGTTGCCGGCGAACTCCTGGAGGCCGGCCAGGCCGTCGGTCGCGACGAGAAAGGCGGACTTCAGGAAGCGGATCGCGGTCGGGCTCTTGTCGAGGATCTCGTGCGCCCACTGCACCCCCTCGGCCTCGAGCTCGGCGAGCGGCACGACCTTGTTGACGAGGTGCATGTCGAGGGCTTCCGCGGCCGTGTACTGGCGGCACAGGAACCAGATCTCCTTTGCCTTCTTGTCGCCGACGAGACGGGCCAGCAGGCCCACCCCGAAGCCGGCGTCGAAGCTCCCGACTTGCGGGCCGACCTGGCCGAAGACCGCGTTGTCGCTGGCGATCGACAGGTCGCACACGATGTGCAGGACGTGACCGCCGCCGATCGCGTAGCCGTTGACGAGGGCGATCACCGGGATCGGCAGCGAGCGGATCTGGCGTTGCAGGTCGAGCACGTTGAGGCGGGCAATGCCGTCGGTGTCGAGGTAGCCGCCGCCGTGGCTCTTGTACGTCTGGTCGCCGCCTGAGCAGAACGCGGTGTCGCCGGCCCCGGTGAGCAGGACGCAGCCGATCGAGGCGTCGTCGCGGATCCGAGCGAACGCGTCAATCAGCTCGCGGACGGTCTGCGGCCGGAACGCATTGCGGACCTTCGGGCGGTTGATGGTCAGCCGGGCGATGCCCGTGCCCGAGTGCTCGTAGCGGATGTCCCGGTAGTCGACGACGGGCGTCCAGGTCACGGTCGTGGTCATGTGGCGCGAGCCTCCTGCAGGAAGTCGAGGACGAGGTGCCGGAAGGTTCCGGATTGCTCTTCGTGGGGGGTGTGACCGGCGTGCGCGAAGATCTCGAGGCGAGCCCCCGGGATTCGTCGGGCGATCTCGACGGCTCGCGTGCGGCCTCGCTCGTCGAGCGCGCCCGCGATCACGAGCGTCGGCGCCGCGATGGCACCAAGCCGGTCGAACAGGGGCTCCATCGCGCCCTGGCCGGCGCCCCGGAGGCTCGCCGCCAGGCCGCGCGGGTCGTTGGCCAGGCGCATCGCCCGGAGCCTCGCTGCCCGTGCCGGCGGCAACGAAGCGTGGCTTGCGAAGACCGGCTGGCGTTCCCACTCCTCGACGAAGGCGGCGATCCCGTCCCGTTCGATCCTGGCCGCGAGCGCCTCGTCGGCCCGGCGACGGGTCGCGCGCTCGGCGGCGGTCGGCAAGCCGGCCGAGGGGCTTTCAAGGACGAGCCGCCCGACGACCGACGCGTGGGCGATGGCGAGGCGGAGCGCGATCCGGGCGCCGAGCGAGTAGCCGAGC
>JALYPW010000207.1 GCA_030856145.1 Chloroflexota bacterium
CGCCGGCCCCGGTCGCGGAGAGCGCTGACGTCGCGGACGCGACCGACGAGGTTGCGCCCGACGAGCCGGTCGAGTCGCCCGACGCGATCGCTGATAACGGCGACGAGTCGCCGGTCAGCGCTGACGAGCCGGCCACCGACAGCGCGGCCGCCGACGGCGACGAGAGCGCGTAGCAAACCGTGTTCGACTCGCTGCTGAACGCCTTCCGGGCGCCCGACATCCGGCGCCGCCTGCTCTACGTCGCCGGCATCCTGGTCGTCTTCCGCTTCCTGGCAGCCGTGCCCGTCCCCGGCGTCGACCGCGCCCAGCTCGCCGAGTTCCTCCAGGGCAACGCGATCTTCGGCGTCCTGAACCTGCTGTCCGGCGGCGGCCTCTCGAGCTTCTCGATCGTGGCTCTCGGGGTGAACCCGTACATCAACGCCTCGATCATCATGCAGCTGATGAGCGGCGTGATCCCGTCGCTCCAGTCGCTCCAGCGTGAGGGCGAGTACGGCCGCAACAAGATCAACCAGTACACCCGCTACCTGGCCGTGCCGATGGCCCTGCTCCAGTCGTACGGCTTCCTCGCCCTGCTGAACTCACAGGGGATCATCTCGGTCGGGTTCGACCTGGCCAACGGCGCGACCCTGGTCCAGATCGCGACCCTGACGGCCGGTTCGATGGTCCTGATGTGGCTGGGCGAGCTGATCACCGAGAAGGGCATCGGCAACGGGATCAGCTTCATCATCTTCGCCGGCATCGTCAGCCAGGCGCCGAGCGCGATCGGCGGCCTGATCACGAATCCGAACCTGCCGCTCGTCATCGGGTTCGTCCTGATCGCGATCGCGTCGGTGGCGGTGATCATCTACATCCAGGAAGGCCAGCGCCGGATCCCGATCCAGTACGCGAGCCGGGTCCGTGGCCGGCGGATGTATCAGGGCGGCCAGACATTCCTGCCCCTGCGGGTCAACCAGGCCGGCGTGATCCCGATCATCTTCGCGATCAGCATCCTGCTGTTCCCCCAGCAGATCGCCTCGTACTTCACGAGCTCCGAGGTTGGCTGGGTCGCCTCGATCGCCCAGGGGATCGTGTCGTTCTTCAACCCCTCGTCGATCATCTACGTGGTCGTCTACTTCCTGCTCACGATGGGATTCACCTACTTCTACACGGCCTTCACATTTAAGCCCGACGACACCGCCGAGCAGCTCCGCAAGAACGGCGGCTTCATCCCGGGCATCCGGCCGGGCCGTCCGACCGCGGATTACCTCGCCCGGGTGGTCACCCGGATCACGATCGCAGGCGCGCTGTTCCTGGCCATCGTCGCGACCGGCCCGTCGGTGCTCGGCCTGCTCGTTCCGTCGCTGTCCTCGATCGCCCTCGGCGGCACGGGCCTCCTGATCGTTGTCAGCGTCATCGTCGAGACGATGAAGCAGATCGAAGCCCAGCTCCTGATGCGCAATTACGAAGGCTTCATTCGGTGATCGGAACCGGGCAACCGGAACGACAATTCGCAAGCTGTTCACCGAGGTCCGAGGCGGAGCTCCGCGACGCCATTGGTCCGAGGTCCGGCTGTCCGCCGTTCGTGGCGAGCAGCCGATGACGGTCGTGGTGCTCCTGGGGTCGCCGGGGGCGGGCAAGGGAACGCAGGCGCCCGTGCTCGCTCGCCATCTCGGCGTGCCGGTGCTGGCGTCGGGTGATCTGCTCCGAACCGCGGTCGTCAACGGCACGACCCTCGGCCGCGAGGCGGACCGGTTCATGAGCCGCGGCCAGCTCGTGCCCGACGAGACGATCGTCCGGGTCTTCCTCGATCGCCTCGAGGCCGACGACGCGCGGGTCGGAGCAATCCTCGACGGCTTCCCCCGAACGCGCGTCCAGGCGGAGGCTCTCGACGTCGCCCTGGTCGAGGCGGGCCGGCGGGTGGATCGGACGATCTTCATCGACGTGCCGACCGAGGATCTCGTCAAGCGCATGGCGAACCGCCGGATCTGCACGGCGAATGGCCACGTCTACAACCTCGCCTCCAATCCGCCGATCGTGGCCGGCGTCTGCGACATCGACGGATCGCCGCTCGCCCAGCGCCCTGACGATCACGAGGCGACGGTCCGATCCCGGATGCGGGAGCAGATCCCGCCGCTCCTCGAGGTCGTCGCCCACTACCGGACGGCGGGCGTCCTCCAGTCCGTCGACGGACGTGAACCCATCAGCGAGGTCAGTGGTCACGTCCTGACCGCGATCGATGCTGCCCTCCCGGAGGCATCGAGCGTGCCCGGGTCGGAGGCCTGATGGTCACCCGCAAGTCGCGGCGCGAGATCGACAAGATGCGAGTCGCCGGGCGGATCGTCGCCGAGGTCCTCGCCCTCGTCGAGTCCGAGTTGAAGGCGGGGGTCTCGACCGGCCACCTCGATCGCCTCGCAGAACGCCACATCCGGTCGGCCGGCGCGATCCCGTCGTTCAAGGGCTACGGCCAGCGCAGCAACCCGTTCCCGGCCAGCCTGTGCATCTCGATCGACGACGAGGTCGTCCACGGCATTCCCGGTGATCGGACGCTGCGCGACGGTCAGGTCGTGTCGATCGACGCGGGCGCCATCCACGACGGCTGGCACGGTGACGGCGCCCGGACATTCGTTGTCGGCATGCCCTCGCCCGAGATCGCGAGGCTCATCGACACGACCCGCCTGGCGATGATGGCCGGGATCGCCGCGGCCATCCCGGGCAACCATCTCGGCGACATCTCCGGCGCGATCGAGGACGCCGCCACGCCCGGCGGCTACGGCATCGTCCGCCAGTTCGTCGGCCACGGGATCGGCACCGAGATGCACCAGGAGCCGCAGGTCACCAACTACCGGACGGGCGTCCGCGGCATGAAGCTCGTGCCCGGCATCTGCCTGGCCATCGAGCCGATGCTGACCCTCGGCAGTCACGAGGTCGACGTCAAGGCTGATGGCTGGACGGTCGTGACCCATGACGGCTCACTGGCCGCCCATTTCGAGCACACCATCGTCGTGACGGAAAACGGTCCCGAGATTCTGACGACGGTCGCCTGACCGGTCCGACGAACCGCGCCGGCTCGAGGTAATTTGCCCGAATCGGTCAATGTTGATACGCTACGCGTTCGTGTGTCGGCCCCGATACGGGCCGGCACTCATCGTGAGAAAGGGACGTCCAGAAGCCTGTGGCCAAGCGTGATGCGATCGAAGTCGAAGGAACGGTCATCGAGCCGCTCCCGAACACGATGTTCGCGGTCGAGCTGGAGAATGGTCACCGCGTTCTGGCCCACATCAGCGGCAAGCTCCGGATGAACTTCATCCGGATCCTGCCCGGGGACCGGGTCCGGGTCGAACTGTCGCCCTATGACCTGACCCGCGGTCGGATCACCTACCGCCTGAAGTAACCGCGACCGGTTCACGCCGGTCCGACATGTACGAGTCGAGGATCCGTTGAAAGTCAGAGCTTCCGTCAAGGCGCGCTGCGACAACTGCAAGGTCATCCGTCGCCACGGCACCGTGATGGTCATCTGCACCAACCCGAAGCACAAGCAGCGGCAGGGGTAATCGATGGCCCGCATCGCAAGCGTCGACATCCCGCGCGAGAAGCGCGTCGAGATCGCCCTTACCTACATCTTCGGGATCGGCCTGCCGACGGCCCAGAAGATCCTGACCCAGACGAACGTGAACCCGGACACCCGGGTCCGCGACCTCACCGAAGAGCAGGTCAACCGGCTCCGCGAGCTGATCGACCGACGCTACAAGGTCGAGGGCGATCTTCGCCGCGAGGTGGCGCTCAACATCAAGCGACTGATCGAGATCGGCTCGTATCGCGGGATGCGCCATCGCCGGAACCTGCCGGCCCGTGGCCAGCGAACCAAGACGAACGCCCGTCAGCGGCGCGGACCGAAAAAGACGGTCGGCGTGCGGCGGAAGAAGTAGGCCGAGGTATCTAAAGACAGCATGGCCGAGCGCAAGCGGGCTCCGAAGCAGCGTCGCAAGGAACGGAAGAACGTGCCCCAGGGGCAGGTTCACATCCAGGCGACGTTCAACAACACGATCATCACGATCACCGATCTCAACGGCGCCGTGATCAGCTGGGGCTCGGCCGGCGTGGCCGGCTTCAAGGGTTCCCGGAAGAGCACGCCGTACGCGGCCGCCCTGTCCGCCGACGGTGCCGCCAAGCGGGCCATGGAGCACGGCATGCGCCAGGTCGAGGTCTACGTCAAGGGACCGGGTGCCGGTCGCGAACAGGCGATCCGCTCGCTCCAGGCCGCGGGCCTCGAAGTCAGCGCGATCACCGACGTCACGCCCATCCCCCACAACGGCTGCCGCGCCCCCAAGCGGCGCCGAGTCTGATCGGGGAAGGGAAGACATGGCTCGCTACACCGCATCCGTCTGTCGCCTCTGCCGTCGGGAGGGCGCCAAGCTCTACCTGAAAGGCAGTCGCTGCTACACCAAGAAGTGCGCCTTCGAGCGCCGTCCGTCGCCCCCCGGCCAGCACGGCGTCCGCCGCCGCAAGGTCGGCGACTACGGGCTCCAGCTCCGGGAGAAGCAGAAGGTCCGCCGCGTCTACGGCGTCCTCGAGCGCCAGTTCCGGAACTACTTCGACACCGCTGAGAACCGCCCCGGCGTGACCGGCGAGAGCCTCCTCCGGACGCTCGAGCTGCGGCTCGACAACGTCGTCTACCGGATGGGCTTCGCGACCTCCCGGGCCCAGGCCCGGCAGCTGGTCGGCCACGGCCACTTCGCCGTGAACGGCATCGCCACCAACATCTCGTCCTTCCAGGTCAAGCCCGGCGATCGCATCGAGGTGCGCGAGATCAAGCGTGCCCGTGAGCCGTTCAAGCTGGCCAAGGAGACGCTCCGCTCGCACCAGGCGCCGGAGTGGCTGTCCATCGATGCCGCCAAGCTGTCGGGAACGGTCGCTGACCTGCCCCGCCGCGACCAGATGCCGCTCGACCTGAACGAGCAGCTCGTGGTCGAGTACTACTCGAGGTAACTGAGCCTTCATGATCGAACTCGAGAATCCGCAGATCGAGCCCGTCGAGGAAGCCGGGACGTACGCCAAGTACGAGGCCGGACCCCTCCAGGCCGGCTACGGCGTGACGCTCGGCAACGCCCTGCGCCGGGTCCTGCTGTCGTCGCTCGACGGCGCGGCGGTGACCAGCATCCAGATCCGCGACGTCTACCAGGAGTTCTCGACGATCCCGGGCGTCAAGGAAGACGTCACCCAGATCGTCCTGAACGTCAAGAAGCTCCGCCTGAAGAGCTTTGCGACCCATCCGGTCCAGCTCCGCCTGATCAAGAGCGGGGCCGGTCAGGTCACGGCCGGCGACATCGCCGAGTCGGCCGACGTCGAGGTCATCAACCCCGAGCTCGTCGTGATGACGCTCGACACCGATGACGTCACGATCGAGATGGACCTGACCGTCGAGCGCGGCGTCGGCTATCTCGGCGCCGAACGGAGTGAGCAGCTCCCGATCGGCGTGATTGCCATTGACGCGATCTTCACGCCCGTCCGCAAGGTCAACTACTGGGTCGAGAGCATGCGGGTCGGTCAGATGACCAACTACGACAAGCTCACGATCGAGATCGAGACCGACGGGGCGATCACCCCCGAGGAGGCCCTCAGCCGCTCGGCCGAGATCCTCGTCAACCAGTTCCGACCGTTCGTCACCATCGGGATGGCCGCCGTCGTCGGCGAGCAGGCCGCGACCGGCCTCGCCCAGCTCCCCCCGAACATGCTCGACATGCCGATCGAGGAGCTGGATCTGCCGATGCGGGCCTACAACTCGCTCAAGCGCAACAACATCGTCAAGGTCGGTCAGCTCCTCCAGCTCAAGGACGACGACCTGCTCCGGATGCGCAACTTCGGCAAGAAGTCGCTCGACGAGATGAAGGAGCGCCTCCGGATGCGTGGCTTCATCATCCCGGAGACCGAGTCGGATGGCCTCGACGAGGCCGGCTTCGACGACGAGACCGACGGCGACGACGAGACCGAGAGCTGACATGGCTCACCGGATCGGCGGACGCAAGCTCAGTCGCAAGCAGGGGCCGCGTCTCGCTCTCTTCAAGAACCTGACGGTCTCGATCCTGCGCTACGAGCGGGTCCAGACGACCGAGGCGAAGGCCAAGGAGATTCAGGGCCGGGTCGAGAAGATGATCACGCTCGCCAAGCGCGGCGACCTGACTGCGCGCCGGACCGTGGTCGCCGCGTTCCCGAACGAGCCGCTCGTCGTGACGAAGCTGTTCGACGAGATCGCACCGAAATACGCTGACCGCTCGTCCGGCTACACCCGGATCGTGAAGATCGGGCTGCGTCGTGGCGACGCCGCGCCGATCGTCCAGATCGAGCTGGTGTAACGAACAACCGACAAGGTGCCCGAGAGGGCGCCCCCGCTGCACCGGCCGGCCAACGGTATCGGGCACGGGTTGAATACGACGGCACGGATTACGCCGGCTTCCAGGTCCAACGACCCGGGATCCGGACCGTCCAGGGGGAACTCGAAGCCGCGCTGGCAGGCCTCACCGATGGGGTTCGCAGGCCGGTCGACGGGGCCGGCCGCACCGACGCCGGGGTTCATGCGCTGGGGCAGGTGATCGCATTCACCTACACCGGACGCCTGACCGCAACGGCGCTCGAGGCCGGGCTCAACGGGTTGTTGCCGCCGGATATCGCGATCCGCGACGTCCGGCCGGTCCGACCGGAGTTCCATCCACGCCGAGCGGCGCGGTACCGGGAGTACCGCTACACCGTCTGGAACGGGCCGCGCAGCCCGCTCAACGAGCGCCTGGCGCTCGGGGTGCGGAACCCGCTCGACGTCGTCGCGATGGACCGAGCCGGGCAGGCCTTCATCGGCCGGCACGACTTCTCGGCCTTCGGGGCGGTCGCCGGGGACGCGTCGCCGATCCGGACCGTTCACGCGGTACGGGTCCGGAGGCGAGGAACGCTCGTGACGATCGACGTCCGGGCCGAGTCCTTCCTCCGGGGCATGGTCCGGCGAATCGTGGCCGTCCTCCTCGAGGTCGGGCACGGCAGAATGAATGAGACAGATGTCCGGAAGGCGATTGCCGCCCGGACGCCGGCTCGCAACGGGGCATCCGCCCCGGCTCGCGGGCTCTGCCTCCGGCACGTGGCCCTCGGGCGGCGGACGGAGACGGACACGACGACAGACGGAGACGACTGAGGAACGATGAGCACGAAGACCTACACGGTCCGCGAAAGCGAGATCGAGCGGCGCTGGTACGTCGTCGACGCGGCGGACGAGACGCTCGGCCGGCTCGCATCGCGGATTGCGCGCGTGCTCGAAGGCAAGCACAAGCCGACCTTCACGCCGAACCTCGACTCGGGCGACCACGTGATCGTCCTCAATGCCTCGCGGATCGCCGTCACGAGCAACAAGCTCGAAAGCAAGCTCTACATCCGCCACAGCGGTCATCCCCAGGGCTACAAGGAGGAGACCCTCGGTCACCTTCTCGAGCGCCGCCCCGAGGAAGTCATCCGGCGGGCCGTGAAGGGCATGCTTCCGCGCAATCGCCTGGGCGTCCAGCAGCTCCGCAAGCTGAAGGTCTACGCCGGCACCGATCACCCGCATCAGGCCCAGCGGCCTGAGCCGCTCGCCTGACGAGGAGCCACCAGATGCCCATTCCTTCCTTCTTCTCCGGCACGGGCCGGCGCAAGACCGCGATTGCCCGGGTCCGCCTCCTGCCCGGCGAGGGTGAGATCGTCGTCAACGGCCGCTCGCTCGAGGAGCATTTCGGCAACGCCGTGAACGAGTCCGACGTCCGGATGCCGTTCCGCGTGACCGGCACCGAGGGCCACTACAACACGATGATCAAGGTCGAGGGCGGCGGGGTGACCGGCCAGGCCGGCGCGATCCGGCACGGCATTGCTCGAGCCCTGCTCGAGGTCGACGAAGCGACCAACCGCCTGCCGCTCCGGCAGGCCGGCCTCCTGACCCGCGATCCGCGGATGAAGGAGCGCAAGAAGTACGGACTCAAGCGCGCCCGCAAAGCACCCCAGTACACCAAGCGCTAGCCGGGCGCCGCATTGGCGGCCCATCGCGGCGTTGTCGGCTGCGCGTGCTCACTCAGCACCTGTCCTCGGGCCGATGGCGTCGCGGAGCTCCGCCTCGGACCTCGGAGCGGCGTGCGCTCGATTGCGTGCTCGCCTCCGCCTTGCGCTGAGCCACCACTGCGTCGCCCTCCGTTCCGTGTCGCCAGCTGCCCGGCTACAGTGACGGCGTGAACGCAATCGCCAACTCGACCAGCTCGCTGCGCGGACGGGACTTCCTGTCCGTGGCCGATCTGTCGGCAGGGGAGGTCGGGCGATTGTTCGACCGGGCGGCGGCGCTCAAGGCGGAGGATCGGGTGCGCCGGGAGCACGGGACGCCGGTTGCGACGCCGCTGGCCGGACGGACCCTGGCGATGCTCTTCCAGAAGCCGAGCCTCCGGACGCGGGTGACGTTCGAGGCCGGAATGAACCAGCTCGGCGGCCATGCCATCTACCTGACCGAGGACGTCGTCATGGGTGCTCGCGAGAGCGTCCGCGACGTCGCCCGCAACCTCGAGCGGTTCGTCGACGCGATCGTGGCCCGGACGGGGCCGCACGAGGTCATCGTCGAGCTGGCGGCCCGGGCGTCGATTCCGGTGATCAACGGCCTGACCTTGCACGAGCATCCCTGCCAGGCCCTCGCCGACCTGTTCACGATGCGCGAACGGCTCGGCGACCTGCGCGGCCGGGTCCTCGCCTTCGTCGGCGACGGCAACAACGTCTACCACTCGCTGGCGCTCCTGGGCGCGATGCTCGGCGTCGAGGTCCGTCTCGCCCACCCGCGGGGCTACGCCCCGAATCCCCTGATCGTGGCCGCCGCCCGCGAGATCGCGGCGACGACCGACGGCCGTCTCGTCTTCGGCGACGATCCCGCGGCCGTCGTCCGCGGTGCCGACATCGTCTACACCGACGCCTGGACGTCGATGGGTCAGGAGGCCGAGACCGAGGCGCGGCGCGACGCGTTTGCCCGCTACCGAGTCGATGACGCGCTCCTCGACGCGGCCGGCCCGGACGCGGTCGCGATGCACTGCCTGCCCGCCCATCGCGATGAAGAGATCACGTCGGCCGTGATGGACGGGCCGCGGAGCATCATCTGGGAGCAGTCCGAGAACCGCCTGCATGTCCAGAAGGCGCTGCTGGTCGAGGTCCTGGGCTGATGAGCGGGTCGCAGGGTCCGGGCGGGCAGGAAGCGGGGACGCCGCAGGCGGATGCGGCCGCACCGACCGGCTCGCTGTACGAGCGGTACAAGGACGCCCTCCGGCGCGGCCATGTCGCCGCCCTGCGCGGGCGCAACGAGGCTGCGGTCGATGCTTACGGCGAGGCAGCGTCGATCGCTCCCGACCGGGCCCTGCCGCACGCCAGCGTCGGCGGGATCCTCGTGAAGATGAACCGGCTTGACGACGCCGCCGCGGCCTATGACCGGGCGCTCGACCTTGCCCCCCGCGACGAGGCCGCCC
>JALYPW010000218.1 GCA_030856145.1 Chloroflexota bacterium
GCGAGGGAGCGGTCGATCAGGAGGGCGCTCGCGATCAGCGCCGGCACGACGCCCAGGCCGACCGGCACGAGTCGGATTGCGCCGAGGCAGCCGATCGCCGCGATCGCGGGCAGGAACAGCGACTCGATCGGGACGCCGCTGTCGGCGCCCGCCGGATCGTCGTCGGCGAGGACCCGCAGGGCGCCGAGCGCCACCGCGCCGAGGAGCAGGAGCGCCACGATCCAGACGAGCGGCCCGGTCAGGAGCACGGCCATCCCGACGACGGTGGTTGCCACGATCACGAGGTCGCGTCGGCCGCTCGCCTCGGCACCGCGCACGCCCGCTCGGGGACCTCCACCCAGGTGCCGGGTCAGGCGACCAGGGGCGCTCCGGGCGGAGCGGTTCGCGGTGGACGGTGACGGCGTCATCGGGCCGGATGGTACGCGCTCGGATCGGCGGCCGGAAGACCATTGCGAGCGGGTTCGGGGCCCTGATGCCGGCCCTCGAAGACCGCGAGCCCAAACCGGCCCGCGCGACGAGACCGGCCAGGCGCGTTCGATGCACCGACTGCATGAACGGACGCCCGGATGGCCGGCGTCGGTCCACGACGGCGTGATTCGCGCCTCCGCCCGTCAATCCGTGCACCCAACGCAACAGACGTCGCCCGAGCGATGACCCAGCCGTCGGTTGACCCACCCGGTGCATGATCGGCCGACGGCGCGGCCTCAGCCGATGCGGGCCGACTTCGCCCCCACCCACGCGAGCAGGTCGGCCCGTGACCGGGTGTTGAGCACGTCGCGCGTGGTCACCCAGCCACGCCGCGCCTGGGCCACGCCCCAGCGCGTATCGTCGAGCTCGCCGGTGCGGTGCGCGTCCGAGTCGATCGTCAGGACGCAGCCCGCGGCGACCGCTCGGCGAGCCCGTTCGGCCGACAGATCGAGGCGGTGCGGCGAGCCGTTGATCTCGAGGGCCGTGCCGTTCGCGGCGGCCGCCGCGTAGACCGCCTCCCAGTCGAGGTCGAGGTCGTCGCGGGTCTGGATCATCCGGCCCGCCGGGTGGGCGACGATGTCGACATGCGGGCTGCGGATCGCGTTCAGCGTCCGCCGGGTCAGCTCGGCCCGCGACTGGCGGCGGGCGACGTGAACCGACGCCACGACGACGTCGAACCTGGCGAGGAGGTCGTCGTCGTAGTCGAGCTCGCCGTCGGCCCGGACCTCGAGCTCGCAGCCGTGGAGGAGCCGGAACCCCTCGGGTGGCGTCTCGGGCGGGGCCATGCCGGCGGCCTCCTCGGTGACGAACCGGGCGTTGAGGGCGGCGATGATCGTCCGCTCCTCCTCGACCCGTTCGGGGGTCAGGCCGTTCGCGATCGCCAGGGAGCGGCTGTGGTCGGTCAGGACCTGGTAGGCGTACCCGCGGCGGCGGGCGGCCTCGGCCATGACCTCGATCGAATGTGTGCCGTCGCTCCAGTCGCTGTGACTGTGGCAATCGCCCCGGAGGTCGGCCTTCGTGATCAGCCTCGGCAGGGCCCCGGCCAGGGCAGCCTCGATCTCGCCCGCGTCCTCGCGCAGCTCGGGCTCGATGAACGGCAGGTCGAGGAAGGCGTACGCCTCGGCCTCGGTCGCGAACGTCCGCAGTTCGGCCGCAGAGCCCGTGAGCGGCTCGCCGTCGTCGCCGATCCGCAGGAAGCCGTGCTCGGACAGGCTCCAGCCCCGGTCGCGCGCCCGGGCCCGGAGTTTGACGTTGTGCTCCTTCGAGCCGGTGAAATGGATCAGGTACGTGCCAGCGGTCCCGGGCGGCATCACCATCAGGTCGACCTGCGGGCCGCGGAGCAGCCGGATCGCCGACTTGTGACCGCCCCGGGCGACGATGTGGTCGACCGTCCCGAGGCTCGTGAAGCGCTCCATCAGGGCCGATGGGACCGCCGTCTCGGCGAGGAGGTCGAGGTCGCCGATCGTCTCCTTCCGGCGCCGGTATGAGCCCGCCGGCTCGATCGACACGACGCCGGGCAGCGCGCGGAGAATCTCGGTGAGCGTCGCGAGGTGCTCCTCGGCCTGGTGGAGGTACATCCTGCGCGGCGGCTCCGTCTCGATCCGCCGGATCCCCTCGAGGATCACCTGTTCCGTCCGTTCCGACAGGCCGCGGATCGTCCGGATGCGGCCGGCCTCGGCGGCGGCCTTGAGCTCGTCCATCGTCGCGATCCCGAGCTCCTCGTGGAGCTGACGAACGGTCTTCGGACCGAGGCCCGGGATTCGGAGCAGATCGACCAGGCTGGCCGGGACCTCCTCGCGAAGCTGCTCGAGAAATCGCATCCGGCCGGTCGTCACGGCTTCCGTGATCTTGTCGCTGATCGCCTGGCCGACGCCGGCCACTTTCGGCGGATCGCCCGCGCGGTACGCCGCCACGAGGTCGATCGGGCTCCGTCCGATCGTGTCCGCGGCCCGGTGATAGGCGATCGTCTTGAACGCGATCTCGCCCTTGACCTCGAGGATATCGCCGATCTCATGGAACATCCGGGCGAGATCGCCGTTGGTGAGGTCGGCGGCTTGATCGGCAAGGACGTCGGCAGGCGGATCGTCCGCGTCGTGGTCGAGGGGCCGAGCCGGCGCGTCAGGGGCAGCGTCCGTCGGAGCGACTCGGCGCGGGGATCGGTCCCGTGGCATCAGACCGATGGTAGGCGTGCGAGGCGCTCGCCGCAGAGCGGGTCAGCCGTGGGCGGCAACTCAGGTCGCCGTCCGGCGGTCGTCCGTGCACTGGGCGGCGCAACGGAGGCCCGGGCCGAGGAGCGGCTACGCGGCGACGACCCGGTCGCGGCCGCGGCGCTTGGCGTCGTACAGGGCCTTGTCTGCCTGGGCGATGGTCGCGCTGATCGGCTCGTCCGGATCGTCCGCGACAGCAGCACCGACGGACACGCTGACCCGGGCCACCCCGAACCGATCGAGATCGAGATCGCCGACGGCCGCCCGCACGCGTTCGCCGACCTCGACCGCGATAGGGAGCGTCGGATTGCGGAGCAGGACGGCGAACTCCTCGCCGCCGTAGCGGGCCGGGACGTCATCCTCCCGGACGGCCCCGACGATCGCACCGGCGACCGCCCGCAGGACCTCGTCACCGACCTGGTGGCCGTGCGTGTCGTTGATCACCTTGAACTTGTCGATGTCGACCATGAGCACCCCGACGCTGTCCTCGGCGCGGCGGCGCCGGGCGAGGAGCGCGCAGAACTCATCGAAGTAGCGCCGATTTGGCAGCCCGGTCAGGCCATCGGTTGAGGCGCGCGCCTCGGCCTGGCGGTGCGAGTAGGCACGGGACAGGGCCGCCGACGCTTCCACCGACGCGCCGGCGAGGAGGCGATGAGCCGCCGCAGGCCAGGCCGCCGCCGTCCGGCGCGAGATCAGGAGCGCGCCGATCATGCCGTCGTCGCTCGAGAGCGGGGCGACCAGGGTGTGGCGCAGGCCGAACACCGCCCGTGCCCGGCGGGCGATCCGCTCGGCGACGATGCGGTCGGGATCGGATTCGCGTCGTGGCCCGTCGCGGCTCGCGACGGCCGCGGACCCGCTGTCATGACCGGCCGGCACGGCCTGGCTGATCGGCGCAACCGGGCGAGTGGCGGGCATCCGACGGCCGCTCCGGCGCGGTCCGCCGGGTGCGCCGCCGATGGACCCGGCGTCGAGATCCGGGCGCATCGCCGGCGGGAGCGGGGCGACTTCGATCGGGATGGCGACCGGCACGCGGACGGCGGAGAGCGGCTCGGTCGGATCCTCGAGATCACCGATCGGGAAGAGGGTCGAGGAGGTCGAGCCGCCGGTCCGGGCGTTGACGAGCGTCGCCTCGAGGACTCGCGCATCGGGCCGGCGACGGACGACGACGATGTGATCGGCGTCGGTCCCGGCCCCGAGCTCCTCGACGATCGCCCCGAGGATCGCGTCCGGCGAGATCGAGCGCGACAGGCCCTGGAGGATCCGGGCGAAACTCTCGGCCTCTGCTCGCCGACCCGCCTCGAGGTCCTGGACGGCGATCCGATGGCGGACAGCGGCGACGCCGAGCACGACGAGGAGGATCGCGAGCAGCCAGTCGGCCGCGCGCGCCTCGGAGATGAGGCGGACCACGACGATCAGGCCGAGCCCGAGGAATGCACCGGCGAAGACGAGCCAGGACCGGCGGATCCGGGGATCCTCCGCTCCTCCCGACGATCGGCGTTCGGTCGGTGGTGTCACGTTCGGTGCTGAGCATGGGGGTCCGGTGGGCTCGGCCGCAAGCGACAGCCGTGGTACTTCTGGCGGCGCCTGCCCCGGACCTTCGGCGGTCAGGCCGGCGAAGCGCCGGGTGGGAGGAGTGGGCGGCGTCCGGCTCGCTTCACGCGGTACAGCCCGTCGTCGGCCTTGGCGATGAGCTCGGCGGCCGTCCGACCGTCGACGGGGAACGTCGCCGAGCCGATGGACACGCTGACCGGGACCAGCAGCCGGCCGTCGCGTGAGTAGCTCGAGGTCGCAAACGCGTCGGTCAGGCGCTCGGCCGTCCGGACCGCTTCATGGTGGTCGGCATCCGGCAGGAGGACCGCGAACTCGTCGCCGCCGTAGCGGGCCGGGACGTCCGAGGCCCGCAGCGTCCGCCGGATCATTTCGGCCGTCCAGCGCAGGACCTCGTCGCCGAGGAGGTGGCCGAACGTGTCGTTGACGAGCTTGAAGTCGTCGAGGTCGAGCATGAGCAGACTGAGTGGACTCTTGGTCCGGCTCGCTCGAACCGCTTCCTGGCCGAACCGCTCGTGGAGGTAGCGGTGATTGAAGAAGCCGGTCAGCGGGTCGCGATCCGCGAGGGCGCGGGCCTCCTCGTACAGGCGGGCGTTCTCCAATGCGATCGACGCCTCGTTGGCGATCGTTCGGGCGAGACTGAGGCGATCCTCGCCCAACTCGATCAGCCCGCTCGAGAACAGCTCGACGAGCCCGATGGACTCGCCCGACGCGATCAGCGGGAGCATGACCAGCGACCGCATCCCCTCGGCCTCGAGGAGAGCCGCCTCGGCCGGGTCCACGGTGGGATCAGTCGTGTCGACGCGGATGACGACCTGGTCCTCGAGGACACGCCGGGTGAGCGGGTAGGCGGTGATGTCGAAGAATGGCTTGAGCTCGTCGGGCTGGATCGGGTGGTAGCCGAGGCTGGCGACGCGCTGATTGGGGCGGTCCCAGGCCGAGATCGCGCATTCGTCGACGCCCATCAAGGTCGCGAGATGGCGGGCCAGGATACTGGCGACCTCGCGTCGGTCGAGGCTGACCGCGAGCTGGCTGCTGACGTCGAGCAGCAGGCGCAGCTCACCGGCGAGTGCCCGGCTGCGCGCCAGGTTGCGGGCCGACTCGAGGGCCGTCGCGGCCTGGTCGGCCAGAATCGACAGGAGCCGCTGGTCGTGCTCGTTGAACTGGTCGAGGCCAAGCTTGGACAGGGTGATCACCCCGACGACGGCGTCGTCGTAGCGCATCGGGACGACAAGCATCGATTCGTCCACGTCGTCGGTGCCCGGGATCGAGGCGCCCCGCGGATCGTCGTTGGCATCACGCACCAGGAGCGGCTCGCCGTGGAGCGCGACCCAGCCGGTGAAACCGACGCCGAGGGTCGTCCGGAGGACCTCGAAGTCGACCTGCTCGTAGGCTCCGACCCGGCCCTCGAATGCGATCGGGATCAGGTCGCCGCTGGCCTCGAGGACGTACACCCGGGCGTTGTGGTAATCGATGATCCGGCCGGTCTCCTCCACGACGGCACGGGCGACCGCCTGGCTCCCTTCCGCCCGGCTGAGGCGAGCGGAAGCGGCCTGGAGCACCTCCAGCTGGCGGGCGAACAGCGCCGCATTCGAGTCGGTGGCCGCGTCTGCGGCGGGGGGCCGAGACTGGAGCTCGGGGGCCGGCCCGGGGCCGTCCGCCGGCGTGCCGGGCGCCGGTGTGC
>JALYPW010000221.1 GCA_030856145.1 Chloroflexota bacterium
GGCTGACGCTGCTCAGGAACGAGATCCCGCGCGCCGCGTCCTCGCGAGGCACGACCTGCGCTTCGAGCGCGGTCTGGGCGGGCCGCTCGAAGCCGCTGGCGATGCCGGTCACGAAGATGACGGCAAGGATTCCGATGAGCGCCGGCGAGCCTGTCGCGGACAGAGCGGCGAGGGCGATCGCACAGCCGGTCACGACGGTGCTCGCGACGACGACGATCGCGCGCCGGTCGCGACGATCGGCGAGATGCCCGCCGAACAGGGCCAGCGACAGGGCGGGGACCGCCTCGACGAGGCCGAGCCAGCCGAGGGCCAGCGGATCGCGGGTGATGTCGTATGTCTGATAGGCGACGACGGTCACGAGGGCACTGATCCCGAGCGAGTTCGTCAGCCGCGCGCCGAGCAGGGCACGGAACTCGCGGAGGGCGAGGAGGCGACCTGTCGCGCTCCTCGCCGGTTCGTCCGGGCTCGAGCGCGGGTCCGGCGCGCTCACCGCCCGGTCAGGAAGCCGGGGGAGCGGCCTCGACTCCGGCCGGGGCCGGGAGCGCCGGCGCCTCCTCGAGTGGGCCGAGGCCGTGGAGCTCGACGAGGACGGTCCGCCCGCCGCGTGGTCCCTGCTGGTCGGTGGCGAAGCGTGCCTGGCCGGTGAGGGTCCGACCGTCCCGCGTCCGGCCGACCATCACACCTTCGGTCGAACCGTGGCCGGTCTTCATCAGGACTCGGGCGGACCACTGCTCACCGCCCTTGTCGTCCTCCCAGAGATCGATCGTGCAACTCCCGATCGGGATCTCACCGAGCGTGACCTGGAGCAACTCGAAGCGGCGGTGATTGCGAACCATCGACTCACGGTAGCACCGACCGGCCCGCGAGCCCCGGCGCCGCCCTCCGGGTGCACGTCGAGTCGCCGCCCGTCCGGCCCGGTCAGGCCGCCGCCCGCGCCGCCCGCAGGCGCTGCTCGGGTCGCCGGAACCAGCGCCAGTACAGGCTCGTGGCGATCGAGTACAGGGCGATGATTGTCACGAAGTTGATTGCGTAGCCGTTTTCGAACCCGGCGATCGCCTGCCACGCCGAGTACCACGCGCCGCCGACCACCCAGCCGATCTGCCAGAGAACGGTCATCGCGGCAGCCAGGGTGGCCCGCTCGCCCGGCGTGACCTGCTCCATCGCGAAGGCGCTGAAGATCGGGTTGCCGGCGTTCATGAGCGAGTTGCGGACGGCCATGGGGATGACGACCAGCCAGATCACCGGTGCGAATCCAAGGACGATGAGAAACGGGATGCTCGCGGCCTGGACGATGACGACCGATGTGATCTGGCCATACCGCCGGGCCAGTCGCGGCTGGGCGAGGATGGCCGCGACGGTGCCGAGGCTGGTGACCGCGAACACGGCATTGAGCGATGTCAGGTCGAGCCCGAACTTGCGCTGGACGAAGATATTCAGGAACGGGATCACCTGACCGGCGCCCATCGCGATCAGGAAGCCCGGGAACACGAGCCTGGCAAACCGCCCTCGATTGCGGACGATGAGACCGAACCGTGCCGAGGAGCGGCCCGGATCGAGCGGGAACTCGGCCGGCTCACCGAGGGCCGCGAGCCGCGCCCGGGCGAGGACCGCAGGCCGGTCGTCCGACAGGCGGGCGACGATCGCGAGCGAAGCAAGCAGCAGGACCGCCATCACGACCAGGATCACCCGGTACGTGCCCGGGCCGGCCGGGTCGAGCCCGATGAGTGATGCGATCGCTCGGGCCCCGACAGCGCCCAGGATGGCCGCCGCGATGTTCGTTGCGTTCTGGATCGCGAACTGGAGCGCGAACAGCTCGTTGCGGTGAGCTGCTTCGCTGTGCTCGGTCAGGAACGGCGCCTGGACCACCTGCATCGACTGCTGTCCGATCGACCAGAGCGCTGCGAAGACGACGATCAGCGGCAGGCTCTGCGTCGAGAGCAACCCGCCCAGGGCAACGATCGCCACGACGATCCCCGCGGCGATGATCGCCCGCCGGCCGAACCGGTCCGAGGCCGCACTCGCCGGGAAGGCAACGATGGCGCCGGCCGTCGAGGCGATCGTCGCGACGATTCCGATCGTCGACGTCGACAGCCCGAGCGACGCGAGATACAGGTTGAAGTCGATCCAGTACAGGCTGAGCGCCGCGCCGGCGACCGCGGTCGTGAGCAGGAACAGGCGCGCGTCCCGGTGAAAGCGATCGATCCGGGGCAGCCGTCGGCGCAGGTAGATCACAAGGCGGCCCCTCGTTCCAGGTGCAGGCCGGCGGGGCACACGACGATCCTCCTGAGCTCTGAATTCCGTCGGGCTGAAAGGATCGCACGACCGTCGTCCGGACGGCTGGAGCGACCGCCCCCGACGCCGATCCGACCCGCGCAGTTCCCGGAACCCGCTTGGTTGGCTCGTCGTCCTCCCGCCGACCGCGCCGACCGCACCCACCGGGTCCCGGCGATCGCGGCCCGCAGGAGTCGAACCCAATGTTCCCTTCGCCTCGACGGCTGGTCCGCCCCGCCGCCCTGCTCCTTGCCGTGACCACGCTGACCGCCTGCGTCGCCGGGGCCGGCGCCGTCACTCCGTCGCCCACACCCCGACCCGTTGACCGTGACCGGCCGATCTTCAGCGTCTCGTGGGAGGGCGGGTTCGTCCCACCCGCGACGATCCTGGGTCGCCTGCCGACGATCGTCGTATACGGCGACGGCCGGGTCATCAGCCAGGGCCCGCAGATCGACATCTACCCCGGCCCTCTCATGCCGAACCTCCAGGTGCGAACCCTCTCGGCGGCGGCCCTCGACCGGCTCGTCAAGCTTGCCCGCGACCAGGGGCTCCTCAAGTCCGTTCACTACGATTTCCCCGGGATCGCCGATGCAACCGACACCGTGCTCACGATCCAGGTCGACGGCGGTACCTACCGGGTCTCCGCCTACGCTCTCGCCGAAGCCGGTGCGGATCGTCCTGGCGGCATCGCCCTGGACGAGGCCACGACCAAGGGTCGAGCTGCCCTCCGGGCCTTCATCGACAGCCTGACCGGTCTTCCCGACAGCGACTTCGTCAACGCGTCGCAGGCGTTCGCCGCGGCGGGCCTTCGGGTCTTCGCCGGCAGGGCGGACCTCGCCCGGCCAGTCGACCTGCCCCTCGACCAGCCGCTCCTCGTCTGGCCGCTCGCCGATCTCGGAACGGCCGGTGCGGCGGTCGCGAATCAGGACGGGATCCGCTGTCAGGTGCTCGCCGGCGCCGACCTGGTCACGATCTTGCCGCTCCTGGCGAACGCCAATCAGCTGTCCACCTTCACCTCCGGCGCCGGGACCTACAGCCTGATCGTCCGGCCCCTCCTGCCTCACGAAACGGGCTGCTGACACGACTTGTTGACTGTCCGATGACACGCCGGCGGTCGACGGCCGCCCGAGAAGGTGGTCCGATCAGATCGTGCCCGCACAGGCGGTCTGCGCCGCCCGGCCCTGTGGGACTCACGGAGATCGACATCGACGCTGGTTGAGGAGACGAGACGTGGACTGTGATGCGTGTGGGCGGTATCGCCCGTCCTCGGAGATTGCCCCGCTTCGGATGGCGAACCGGCGACGACTGGTGATGGCCTGCGCTCGCTGTCGACGCCTCGTCTCGACTCGTCGCCCATCGCCCGCCGTCGTCACCGCGACGATCTCCGTGCCGCTTCCCGTCGACCGACCGTTCTGAGGGCCGCTCCGAGCCAGTCGCCTGACAGCGCCGACGACGGTGGAGGTGGAGCGGGAGACGGGGATCGACCCGCGACAGTCGGGTTCCCGCTCGACGGGCGTCGAACAGGGGATCAGGGGAGACGGCGAGGGAGCGCGCTCGTGAACACGGCCAGGTCGTCGGCCCAGGCGGCGATCGTGTCGGCCGCGAAGTGGGTGGGATCCCAGGCTGCGAACAGCTCGAAGGACAGGGCCCGCCCGTCGACGCCGATTGCCATCGGGTGGAGCCCGTAGCGGTCGTCATCGGACAGGACCGCGACACCGAGTTCGCCGGCCGCCAGGGTCTGGACGACCTCGGACAACGGGGCCTCGGTGACCATCCGATAGCGGAGGCCGGCATCGGTCACGGCCTGGTCGAAGATCCGCCGGGTGCCATGCTCCGGACTCAGGAGGACGAGCGGCTCGGTCACGAGCTCCTCGATCGCGATCCGGTCGCGGCCTGCCCAGCGATGGCCGGGGGCGACCGGGGCCCAGATCGCGAACGTCCCGATCGCCACCGAGGCGAGCTCACCGGGGGCGGGACCGAGGGCGACCGCCAGGTCTGCGTCGCCTGCCCGGACCTGGCGAAACGCCTGCGTCGAGAGCGCCTCCTGGACCGTCACCTTCAGGGCCTCGCGGCCGAGGGTGGCCAGGAACGGCGCGATCACATCTGCGACGGTCGTGTGGTGGGAGACGAGCGTGAGGCTCACGGATCGCGTGGCCACGCCCAGGATGGGCGGATCGACGGTCGCGAGGTGGTCCCGGCGGCATGGATCGGGCGCCTGCTGCGCCCGGATCCCGAGCTCGGCGGCGCGTTCGGTGAGGCCCTCGTCTTGCCCGGCCTGACCGGTCCCGACACGATGTACCACGACCAGTGGTGGGTCCTCGACCTGAGAGCCGGGATCCGCGTCGCGATCGGGATCCACGGCCAGATGATCCTGATCCACCGACCGACGAATTCGGTCGTGGTGAAGCTGTCGACCCAGCCTCGACCGGTGGATCGGGCCGTGTTCCGGCGCCAGGTGGCGGGCTCGCTCGCGATCTGTCGGCGGTTGGCCGGAGAATAAGGGTCGAGAGCGCTCTCGAGCGTCGGGCGGACCCGGGCGGTGCTGTTCGGGCTGTCCCTGACCGCCGCGCCGACCTCCTGGGTCCGCGTCGGCAACGAGGCGATCCGGGCTTGCGCCGATCGCCTGTGCCTTCAGGCCTCATCAAATCGTGCGGCGGACGCCTTGGGAGTTCAGCTTCGCCCGCACGTCGTGTCGAGCGTCCTGTCGGCGTCAAGTAACGGCAGTCAGTTGGTGTGGTCCATTGACCGTTGCTATACATCTTTGTAGAGTAACGCGTATCAGAACACACTAATGGGACGGTCTTGAGCTGCTCCAAAATCCCGGACTGGTTCTTGCGTCGGCGCCTGGCGGTCATCGACGTCGCGTCGAACACTTGGGCGGAAGCTCGCGCCGAGGCTCTCCCTGATACTCGCGAGTCGACACCCAACGTATGTCTGCACAGGCTTGCCAAGCGCGGCACCATCCGCCGCCTGCGGCGAGGTCTGTATGTCGTCGTCGACCCGATCCGAGAAACCCCTCGAATCGCCATCGCAAGTGCGGCCTTCGCCTCAGAACTGCACTACGTTACGACAGACGCTGCCCTGGTCGTCGAGGGCCTCATCGACCAACCCACACCAATCATCACCGTTGTCCTTTCCGGCAAACGGAAGCAGCTCGACTTGGGTGGCACCATTGTTCGCCCTGTGATCCTTCCGCCGAGCGCGTTTCGCGCCGCGGAATCACACAAAACCACGATCGACGGGTTTGCCGTCCACGTTGCGAGCCGAGTGCAGGCGACCGTCGATGCGCTCGCCGAGCCACACTGGATGACGCACTCCAGCCTGATCCCCGAGGTATTAGCGGCCTTCACGGATGTCGAGATCGCCGATGCGGCGGAACGCGCCGTGAGACGCAGCCACGCCGCAGCGCAGCGGCTCGGCTATCTACTCGAGGATGCCCGTCGGTCGACACCACACAGACTCGCAACGTTCAAGCCAAAGAGCGTCGTCGAGCTCCGCCCAGGCCGTCGAAGCGGACTCTTCTCGACCCGATGGCGAGTCTATGGCTGACCCCCGCACGCGCGAGGCCATCGCGGATGACTATCAGGCCGCTCGACGAGCAGGCGACGGCCCAGCGATGGCTCGATTCCAGAACGAGGAGGCGTGCTTCGTTCTTCTGACAGTCCTTTCGAAGCTGGCCGCAGCGGAGACCTCGTTCATCCACGAGGTGGCCATCAAGGGCGGCATCCTCATGGCAGGCGAGCTTCATTCGCCGCGCATGTCTGCCGACATCGACGCGACGACAGGCCGCCAGAGGCGTGTCGATTCCGATCGAGTGATCCGCGAGGTGACTGCGGCCGGGCGCGAGTTCAACATGCGGGTTTCGGGCGCGCCAGAGCGAACGCCTGGGGGCGAGGTCATCTCGCTGCGATTTGACTCGCTAACGGACGGGGGCACGGCAAAGATCGAAGTGAGTGTTCGCGAGGACCTCATGTTCGCGGTCCGTGACGCCGTTTTCGACGTGTCTGACCTAGGCCTCGCTGCCTTCTCCGTGCCCGCCTTGGCGCAAGTTGAGCTGGTTGCTGAAAAGATCAGGACGCTCGTCCAACGCGCGCAGCCGCGCGATCTGTTCGACCTTCGGTTGTATCTCGTGGATTCAGGTTGGCACCTCGACCGGCGCGAACTGCTCAAGGCCGTCGAAGCTAAGCTCGAAATCACGCGTCATCGACGCTGGAAGCCCGGGCTGTGGCGAAGCCATCTCGACGAAATCGAGCCGCTCTGGACGACGACGCTCGAGACATGGGTCCCGCCCGACCGCATCCCTGCGTTCGAGGATTCGGTCGCCGACGTTGCTCGTCGGCTTCGCGAGCTGGGCTTGGAACGGTAACCCGGACCTTGCCCGCGTAGTACGACGACGGGGCGACCGCCAGCATCCGGCAGATCGGCTCGACTCTCCAACGAGATCGCTGCTCGTCGAATGTAGGTCGTCCTCCCGGCGAGCGGCGGTCGAGCTCCGCCCCGTAGAAAACCGCCGCGCTCTTGAGGACCTCGTTGGCCCGCCGGAGCTCGCGGTTCTCGCGCTCGAGCTGCTTGAGGTGTCGGTCGGCGCCAGGGCGTAGGTTCGGCTGTCCATCGTGTGGGTAGGCCATTCGGAGGTCCTCGCCGGACCCGCCGATTTCGCGAAGCGCGATGTCGGCAGCCCTCCAGCAGCGGGACCGTCAGCTCCGAAACAAGTGCGCAGAATGTCGTGGTGAACGGGACGACTGCCTGAGCAGAATGCCATCGGGCCTCCGGCCCCGAGAGCAACGGGCAGGTGGGCTGTGGTCAACCGCACCACCGCACGGATCCGCACCGAGAATCGGGTCGTGGGGGAGGTGGAGCGGGAGACGGGGATCGAACCCGCGACATTCAGCTTGGGAAGCTGACACTCTGCCAACTGAGTTACTCCCGCTCGGGAGAACGCCAGTCTAGCGTCGGCTCGAGAACGCTTCAACGCGGCACCGGCGCGCAGCCCGGTCGGCAACGGAGGCGCCGCGATCGTCGGTCGACCGCGATCCGGCTTCCAACCTCGCGAGATGACGGACCATCATGACGTTCGATCGCGCGGACCGCAGACTGGCCACCCATCGAGACGCACGTCCCGGTCGTCCGTGGGCAACCGTGGAGGCGGAGTGGCGCACGATCGACAGCAGGCGGCACTGGACGTCCATCGGGATGGTCTCGCCGCATGGCTGGATTCCCTGATCGAGCGGGTAGCAGCTGTCTACGACGGGAGCGGCGCCGCGGCGTTCCACACCGCTCGGAGCATCGTCGACGATGACGCGGTAGCAGAGAGGATCGTCGAGCAGGCGTTCCGCGAGATCGCCCCAGCGACAATGAACGGACTATCCGCCAAGGCGGCTGGACTGGCCGTCCGCTCGACAACTCGTCGTCTGGCACATGAGGCCTGGCGCGCGGTCGAGGCTCTGGGATCTGACGCGCGACCCACGCTCCGAGTCCTGGCACCAGACACGATCGACCACCTGCGGCCGGACCAGCGGATCGCGCTCGAGCTCGCCGTCCTGGAAGGGCTGCCGGTCAGCGACATCGCGGACCGGATGCAATCATCGCCAGCGGTCATCCACCGGGTGCTCGGCGCCGCCCTGATCGCGCTCAAATCGGGCCGGCCCATCCCCGCGGCGCTGAGCCTCCGCGACTGGCGCGAAGCCCAGCGAGCGTGGAATGCGCTGTCCATCGGCCATCCGGATCGGCGAACCCACGCGCTCGCCGTCGCGTACGCCTGGCTCGAGTTCCAGGAATCCACACGCACAATCCAGCCGGATGAGGCGATCCTCATCGGCGACGAGGCCCGTCGCTACATTGCGGCGAGCGCCAATGCCGCGCGGGTGTTCGGGCGCCGCTCGGTGGTCGGACTGCGCGTCGGAGACCTCACCACCGAGCACGTCCGGCGGGCCATCCCGAACGTCTGGGCGAAGCTCGTGGCCCACGGGTCGACGTCCGGCACATTCGACAGCGACCGACCAGGTCAAACACCACTCCGGATTCGCTTTCAGGCATATGCCGACCGTCCCCTGGCCGGTCTGTTCGTGATCCGGCTCCGCGTGATCGCAGCGTCCGACGAGGTGCCGAACGTCGCGCCCCAGATCCGGTCCGTGGGTCCCGCCATGGCGCAGGCCAGCGCCGGCTGAATCCGGCCGACTGTCAGCGACTACGCGTGAGCCGCGGCACTTCCTGTAATCGCGCCACACCACGGGCGAGATCCGATCGGGCGTCACGCGGTCACCCTGTTGCTATCCTGCCGTCGACAGCATTCGCCCGGGATCTGCATGCTTCCTCGCTCGACCCCGTCTCGCCGCCGCGTGCGCCTCTCGTCCCTCGTCGCGCTGGCCATCCTCGCGACCCTCACCGCGGGCCTGAGCGGCTGCGACGCATCGATCGCCCGGGCCACGCCCCGTCCGAGCCGGCTGGTGGCGACCCCCGAGCCGCGTCCGACCGCCACGCCAACCGAGATCGACGAGGCTCCGACCCCTCGGCCCGCGCCGTCCGGCGGGCTCGATCTGATCGCCGCCGCGGACGCCCTCGCGGACCTCGACTCGTATCGGGTCGCCGTGGTGACCCGCGGACTCGTGCCGGCATCGACGGCCGACGGCCAGGTGACGATGACCTCGACCCTCGTTCAGGGCGCGGACCCGGCTGCCGCGTTCACGATGACCGGCGTCGACGGGCTCGAGGGCGGCCGCCTCCAGGCGATCGTGATCGGCGAGGAGGCGTGGCTGAAATCGGGCAGCGGACGTTGGCTGCGGAGTCCCGGCGGTGCGGCGGACTTCGACGCCGCCTTCACGACGATGTCGCCGATCGGCCTGGCCAGCGGGTTCGAGGGCCTCGCCCTGGCCATCAACCGCGTGGGCGAGGAGCGCAAGAATGGCGAGCCGGCAATCCACTACGTCTCCCAGGATGGTGACGAGGCGGCCGCCGCGGCCGGGTTGACCCACGGGATCACGAATCTCTGGCTGGCGGTCGACGGTGGGTACCTGCTTGGACTCGTGATCGAGGGCACCTGGGACCTCGACGGCACGCCGACGCCGATCAGCCTGACGATCGACGTGACGAACGTGGACGATCCCGCCAACCGCGTCTCGCCGCCCGGTTGACGGCCCTGGCGGCGACACCGCCCCGGGGCCGCGAAGATCGTTACCCGGCGGTAACGGGCCGCGCCGGAGGTCCCTGCTATCGTGCGGCGGTGGACGTGACGCCGCCTCGAATCGCGAGCCCCCCGATCGATCGCCCGGAGACCGGTCCGCTCGACGCGACGTGGCTCGGGCGCCGGGCCTACCGCGAGGTCTGGGCGCTCCAAAGGGAACTGGCGGCCGCCCGCGCGGACGGCGAGATCGGCGATCGCCTGCTCCTTGTCGAGCACGATCCGGTCCTGACTCTCGGGCGCCAGGCGGACGAGAGCCACGTCCGCGCCACGGCGGCGGAGCTGGCGCGGCGCGGGATCGAGCTGATCCGCGTTGAGCGCGGCGGCGAGGTCACGTATCACGGCCCGGGCCAGCTCGTCGCCTACCCGATCATCGCCCTGTCCCGGCGCGGGTTGCTGGTCCGGCCGCTCGTTCGGGCGCTCGAGGCGGCGATGGTCGAGACCTGCGCGGCCTTCGGCGTCTCGGCAGCTCGGCGCGACGGCCATCCAGGCTCGTGGATCGATCCCGACGGACCCGATCCGCGCAAGATCGGTGCCCTCGGGATCCGGGTCGAGCGCGGCGTGAGCTACCACGGCATCGCCCTGAACGTCGATCCGGACCTGGCCGACTTCGAGTTGATCGACCCGTGCGGGCTGCCGGAAACGGTCTCGACGTCGATCGCCCGCGAGGCCGCCTGGCCGACCGGATCGCCGTCGAAGGCGGCGCACGATCGCACGGCGACCGTCGAGCGCGCGGCCGGGATCTTCGCCCGTGCCTTCGCCCGTGCCATCGATGTCCGGCTGGAGGGGTTCGGGGACGGTCCGGACCTCCCGCGCTCGGCCGCGCCGGATCACGGGGCCGCCACGACGCTCGCGGCGGCTCGCTGAGGTGGCTGCCGGCCTGTTCGAGCTGCGCAAGGACGCGATCACCGGCTGGTGGGTGGCGACAGTCGTCGATCGGGCGTTCCATCGCGATCGCTTCGCCCGCAAAGCCGATCAGATCGACGACGGCGGCGACTGCCAGAACTGCCGCCTGCCGGCGGGAGAGGGTGTCCGGCTGCGAACCCTCAAGGACTTCGCCTTCCACGTGGTCGGCACCGACGAGCAAGCGCGAGCCCTCGATGAGAGCATCGTCCAGGTCTCCCTGCAGGACGCCCGGGCGAGCGGCAGCTGGCGGACGATCGTCGCCCCACCCGGCGAGCACCGGCCGCTCCACGCCGTCGGCAACGACACGATCGTGGCCCTCCTGAACGGCGCGCGGGTCGCCCTGGCCGACGCGCGGGCCACGGGTCAGACGGACCATCTCGTGGTCGTCCAGAACTGGGGCGGCCAGGCCGGCGCCCGGACCAACCACCTGTGCCTCGACCTGTACGACCTGCCCCAGATCCCGCACCGGATCGCCGAGGAGCTCGGTGGCGCCGCCCGGTTCGTGATCCGCGAGGGCACGTGTCCGTGGTGTCGCCTCGTCCGCGACGAGCCAAACCGGCCCGAGCGTCTCGTCTGGCAGGACCGCGACACGGTTGCTTTCGCCCCGTTCGCGTCGCGTTCGCCATTCGAAGTGTGGATCGTGCCCCGCCGTCACGAGGCAGACTTCGGGCGGATCGGCGACGCGGACGTCGCGGCCACCGCCGAGGCCCTCCGCCAGGTCCTCGCGGCGCTGTCGGTGACCCTCGACGGACCGCCCTACAACCTCGTCCTCCACACGGCGCCCCTGCGCGAACAGGTCGATGCCACGTACCACTGGCACTGGGAGATCCATCCCCGGCTGCGCGAGATCGCGGGCCTCGAGCTCGGTACCGGGCTGCCGGTCAACCCGGTGTCCCCGGAGGAGGCGGTCGAGGAGCTCCTGAACCGAACCCGACGCCTGGGCACTGCCGCGGCCGAGGCCTCGGGCTGATGTCCGGCACGCCGCTGGGAGGACGGCGTCACACATCGGTCCTGAACCTCGTCTCTGGGCCAGGATGTCGACGGCGAGCCCAATCGCCGACGCTTCCGACTGGATCACCCACGGAGGCTGCATGGTCGGCGCGCTCGACACCCGGATCGGCACCGGCCGGGGCTTCGGCAGGGCTGCGTCCGTGACCGGCGCGTGGCAGCACGACGCCGCCGCAGGCTTCGTCGAGGATCTCTTCGCGGCCCACCACAACGAGATCTACGCCTACCTGATCCGGATGCTGCGCGACCCCGAGCTGGCCGCCGACCTGACCCAGGACGCGTTCATCAAGGCCTACCGCAACTACAACGTCCTCGAGAAGCCTGAGAACGCCCGGGCCTGGCTGTACCAGATCGCCCACCGCGTGGCGCTCGACCACATCCGCCGCCAGAAGATCATCCGGTTCCTGCCATGGACCGGCGAGAGCCACGGCGCCGCGCCCTCGGCCGAGCACCTCGTCATGGATGCCCATCTCTCGGGCGACCTCCAGCGGGCCCTCGCGAAGATCCCAGAGCGCCAGCGCGCTGCTCTTCTGCTCGCCGAGCTCCACGACCTGACCGGCCTCGAACTTGCCGCCGCCCTCGGGGTGAGCCATGTCGCCGCCCGGGCCCTCCTCACCCGCGCCCGCGAGAGC
>JALYPW010000230.1 GCA_030856145.1 Chloroflexota bacterium
TCCCGGAACAGCCCGACACTCCAGATGCCGTCCCTGGCGGGCGAGGTGGGACGCTGACGATCGCCGCGAGGACGGCGCCGGCTACTCCCCGATCACCGACCAGATGAAGCCCATCATGATGAAGAAGCCGGTGAACATCGCGACGAGGCCGAGGCCCCCGTATGGCGAGTTCGCGCCCTCGTGCGGGACGAGCTGGAGGCCGATCCCGAACACGACGGCCCAGCCGAGGAACAGGAAGGCGAACACGAACTTGGTCGTCGGGCGGGTCATGAACTTGCCGATCCCGGACGGACCCTCGGCCGACATCGCGGCGCGGAGGATGATCAGCAGCATCGCGACGGTGATCGCGGTGGCGACGCCGAACTCGAACGGTCGCGAGAAAAAGATCGTGAAGAGCTGCACCGGGGCCCTCGTGGCGGGTGGCGATCGTTCCGGCAGATTACCAGATGGGGCGGCGCCTTCGACCGCCCGGGGCGCCGGGTCAGACGCTCGCGCCGTCTCCACCTGGCCTCAGCGACCGCGAGCCAGCCGGACCGCGCGACTCAGAGCAGTCGGGCGCGTTTGGTGCACCCACTGCATGAACGGACGCCCGGACGGCCGGCGTACGCTCAGGACGGACGCGATTCGCGCCTCCGCCCGTCATTCCGTGCATCCAGCGCAGCAGACGTCGTCCGAACGCTGGCCCAGCCGTCGGTTGACCCACTCGGTGCATCATCCTCCGGCGCGGGCTCAGGCCCGGGGGCGCGGGCTCAGGCCGGGGGCGCGGGAAAGGTCACGGCCGGGGGCGCGGGAAAGGTCGCGGCCGCCCGCCGGGCGCGCTCGGTGACATTTTCGTAGTCGCGGACCGAGAAGGCGGATGCCCACGGCGCCTCGACGTTGATCACCGCGAGGACCTGCTCCGGCGAGCCGACCGCGACCGTGAGGAAGGAACGCGTCCGACCGCCCGGGAACGACCGGTAGTCGGGATCCAGCGTGACGTCTGCGCACAGCGCAGCGGCCCCACTCTGGAAGACGCGGCCGATGACGGAGCCGTCGAGGGGTATCACCCACTCCCCCACGACGACGTCGCCGGTGTCCTCGCCCGCGCCCCAGATCTGGGCGGCCAGGCGAAGCTGGGACCGATCCGGATCGGGCACGAAGACCGCGACATGCTGGGCGGTCCAGTCGAGGGCGACGGACGCGGCAAGATCGTGCGCCCAGCCTGAGATGGCGGTCCAGTCGGGTCCGGACGCCCGGAAATGGGCAGCCGCAGGTGCGGCGCCACGGAATGGTTCGATGGCGGTGTCTCCGATCTGCCCCCCGGCCAGCCCCCTCGTCGATCTGGTGTATAGCATTCCAGCGCGATGGCAACCTCCCCCAAAGGCCGTACACCGACAATCGGCCCGCGGGCCGGGACTGCCGAGACCTCGGCGGCCGATCGCGACCCATTTGCCCGTTTGGGTCGGCTCGCGGTCCGGCGGCGCTGGGCGATCGTGCTCGTCTGGGCGGCGATCCTCGTTGTTGCCATCCCGCTGGCCCCACGTGTCGTCGGCGTGCTCCGGGCGGGCGGCTTCATCCTCGACGACCTCGAGTCGGCTCGGGCGAAGTCACTCCTCCAGACCGAGCTCCAGACGCCGCCGTCGGCGGTCGTCATCGTCCACCACAGCCCGACCGACACGGCCGGCAGCCCGACGTTCGAGGCCGCCGCGGCGCTGGCGATCGCGCGTGTGCCCGAGGCCCCGTACGTCGTCCGGATCCTGCCCCACACCCTCAGCCCGCGCCAGGTCTCGGCCGACCGCCACACGGCCTACGACATCGTCTTCCTGTCGATCGCGCCCGACGATTCGCCGGCCGCCCTGCCCGGGATCCGCGAGCGGCTCGGGGTGCCGGCCGGCCTCGAGGTCCAGCTTGCCGGCGGGCCGGCGTTCTACGGCGACGTCCAGTCGGTCTCGGAGGCGGATCTCCAGCGGAGCGAGATCGTGTCGTTGCCACTGGCCGCCCTGGCCCTGCTTCTCGTGTTCGGGTCGGTCGTGGCCGCGGCCGTGCCGCTGGTCGTCGGTGGGGCGGCCGTGATCGTTGCCCTGGCCGCGATCTTCGTCGTCGGGAGCGTCACCCCGATGAGCATCTTCGTCCTGAACCTCGCGACCCTCCTCGGCCTTGGGCTGGGCGTGGACTATTCCCTGCTCATGACCAGCCGGTTCCGCGAGGAGATGGCCGCACGGGCCGCGGACCCACCCGACGAACGTGTCGCCAGGGCCGTCGAGACGACCGTGCGGACCGCCGGTCGAGCCGTCTTCTTCTCGGGGCTGACCGTGCTCCTCGGCCTCCTCGGCCTCATCCTGTTCGAGTTCATGATCCTGCGCTCGGTCGGGATCGCCGGGGCGATCGTCGTCCTCCTCGCCGCCATCTCCGCGCTGACCCTGCTGCCCGCGATCCTGGCCATCGTCGGCGGACGGATCGATCGACTCGCGATCCGTCGGGTGATCCCGCGCGACGATCCAAACGGCCCATGGGCGCGCCTCGCGCGGGCGGTGATGCGCCGCCCGGTGGCGGTCCTCGTCCCGACGCTCGCGTTCCTGCTTCTTCTCGGGTCACCGTTCCTGCACGTCCGGTTCAACGCCCCGGATTCGACGATCCTGCCCCCGAGCGTCCCGTCGCGAGCCGCCTTCGACCGCCTCGCGAACGCCTTTGGCGAGGGCGAGTTCGCGCCGATCGCGCTCGCCATCCGGACCGACGGCCCGGCCACGTCGCCGGCCAACGTGGCCGCCCTCTACGACTACTCACGGCGCCTCGCGGCCGATCCTCGAATCCGGCGGGTCGATTCCCTCGTCGACGTGGACCGCCGGCTGGGCAGGGAGCAGTACCAGCTCCTGTACGCCGACCCGAACGGACCGCGTGACCGGTTCGTGGCGACGGCCCTGGCATCGACGACGAACGGATCGTTGACCGCGTTCTCGGTCACGACCCCCTACGGCCCGAACCGTGACGAGGGCCGCTCGCTGGTGACCGATCTTCGGGCGACCGCCGGGCCGCTCGCCCCGCCGTCCGGCATGACCGTCCTTGTCGGGGGCGGGGCGGCGGACGTCACGGACGTCGTGGGCCGGGTCGCGGCCGACTTCCCGCGAACCGCCTTGTTCATCGTCGTCACGACCTACCTCGTCCTGTTCCTGCTCCTCCGCTCGGTGATCCTGCCGCTCAAGGCCCTCGTCATGAACACGCTCTCGATCGTCGCCAGCTTCGGCGCCCTCGTCTGGATCTTCCAGGACGGCAATCTGTCCGCGCTGCTCGGGTTCCAGCCGCTCGGGTTCGTCGAGACGACCCAGCCGGTGATCCTGTTCTGCGTCCTGTTCGGGCTGTCGATGGACTACGAGGTCTTCCTCCTGACACGGATGAAGGAACAGTGGGATCGGACCGGTGACAACCAGGAGGCCGTCGCCCGCGGCCTCGAACGGAGTGGCCGGATCGTGACCTCGGCGGCCCTGATCGTGGTCCTGGTCGCGGGCTCCTTCGCGTTCGCCGACATCGTCCTGATCAAGGCCCTCGGGATCGGGATGGCCATCGCGGTCGCCCTGGACGCGACCGTGGTCCGGGCCCTGCTCGTGCCGGCCACGATGCGCCTGCTCGGCCGCTGGAACTGGTGGCTGCCGTCGGGGCTTGGACGGGTGCCACGGATCGGGGCAGCCGGCCTCGGAGGGCTGCTGGCCCTCGGCCTCGTGGCCGGGCCGCTCCTGGCTGCGTGCACGACCGCCGGCGCGCCGATCCTGGCCAATCCCGCCGCGCCACATCCGTCGCCGCCGGCAGCCACGCCGGTCCCGTCCCGGGTGATCGATCCGCAGCCCGTCGTCCTGCCCCGCGACGACGCCCCCCACGACCGCCTGACGGAGTGGTGGTACTACACGGGACACCTCGCCGCCGACGACGGACGCCGCTTCGGCTTCGAGTACGTGATCTTTCGGGCGGAGCGCGGTGCCTTCCCGGTCGCGTGGGCCTCGCACCTCGCGATCACCGACGAGACGGGCGACGCCTTCCACTACGCCCAACGGAGCGAGATCGGGCCGCAGGTCGAGGGCCAGGCCGGCGAGCCGGTTGCGATTGACCTGGCCGTGGCCGATCCAGCCGGCGGGAGCCCGTGGACGATGGTCGGTGGCGGAGGGGTCGACACCCTCTCGGCAGCGTTCTCGCCGGCCGAGGCCGCCGCCGCCGGCCGACCGGCAGGGCTCGCGCTCGAACTCGGGCTGACGACGACCAAGCCGGCAGCGCTCCACAACCGGATCGGCTGGATCGACTTCGGCGCCGGCGGGTCGTCGTACTACTACTCGCGAACGGCGATGAACGCGCGCGGCACCCTCATCGTCGACGGCGCCCCGGTCCGCGTCACCGGCACGGCCTGGTTCGACCACCAATGGGGCGACTTCATCGCGGTCGGCGGCGGCGGCTGGGACTGGTTCGCAGTCAACCTCGATGACGGCACGGACCTCACGGTGTCCCTCGTCCGCGACGGCGACGGCTCGTACCCGCTCGTGTACGGGACACTTGTCGAGGCCGACGGGACGACCCGCCACCTGCCGCGTGAGGCGTTCACGGTCGAGGTCACGAGACGTTGGACGAGTCCGGCGACCGGCGCCGACTATCCGGCCGGCTGGCGGATCGATATGCCCGGAGAGCGCCTGTCGATCGACCTTCGACCCACGGTCGCGGCCCAGGAGCTCGACACCCGGGCCACGACCGGGGTCGTGTACTGGGAGGGATCGCAGGTCGTCAACGCGACGCGCGACGGGCAGCAGCTCGGGGGGGAGGGGTACGTCGAGCTGACCGGGAATGCGCCGGCCACGGGCGCGCCCACGAGTCCGCCGTCGGCTGGGCCGATCGCGCCGGGTTCGTCTCCGGCTCCCTGATCAGGGAGCGGTCGGTGCCGGGGCGGACGGTTCGGGAATGACCACGCCGAGCGATGTCGCGGCCGCCCGGACCTCGTCGTCGACCTCCGGAACGCCGGCCAGCAGCCCGACCATCGCCGCCGCCGCCGCCCGGTAGGCCGCGACGTTCCGGACCGACGCGACGAGGCTGTCGGCGGCGGCGTCGTGGATCGTGCCGTAG
>JALYPW010000238.1 GCA_030856145.1 Chloroflexota bacterium
AGCTACCCGCGACCGTGCACTTGATCGGAGCGCACGGATCGAGCGTCCCGGCCTTGAGGCCGGCGAGGGCCTCGTCAATCTTGGCCTGGATCTCCGGAGTGATCAGGGCCGCATTGTCGTGATAGGCCGACAGACCGATCGCCTGCGGGGTGGAGGCCGCGTTGTACGGGACGGTCCCGGCCTTGAACGTGTCCGACGAGACGCTCAGGACGACCGACTTGACCGTGTCGACGAGCTTCTTCTCGGCGCTGGTGACGATGCATTTGGAGAGGGTCGGCAGGCTGACGGCCTGGTCGACATCGACGCCGATGCCGTAGGCGCCTTCCTTGGCGCAGACCGCCTCGAGGGCGCCCTGACCGGTGAGGCCGGCGATCTGGAAGATCACATCGGCACCCTGGCTCAGGAACTGATTGGCGATCGTCTTGCCCTTGCTCTGGTCGTTGAAGCCCTTGGACGGATCCGGATCGGTTTCCTGGTAGAGGACCTTGATGTCCGCCTTGATCGACTTCGCGCCGTTTTCGTAGCCGCGCCAGTAGTTGACGACGGCCGGGACGTTCGTGCCGCCGATGGCGCCGATCGTGCCCGACTTGGTGATGCTGCCGGCGACGATCCCGGCGAGGTAGCCCGGCTGGGCTTCGGCGAAGACGATGCCCTGATAGTTCGGGAGGAGCGTCGCGGCGTCGCCCTTGCAGGCGAACGTGCTGTCCGGGGCGCCCGCCTCGTCGACGCACACGCCCTGGTCCACGCCGACGAACTTGACGTCCGGGTTGGCCTTGGCGGCCTTGGCCGTGTCGGTCCCGATCAGGAAGCCGACGGTCACGATGACGTCGAAGTCAGCGTCGATGAGGGTCTGGATGTTCGCGGCGTAATCCGAGATCGCCTTGGTGACGATGACCTCGTGCGATCCACCGGACTCGGTGGCCGCCGCCTTGGCGCCTTCGTTGGACGACTGGTTGAACGACTTGTCCTCGAGCTGACCGACGTCGGTGACGACGCCGACCTTGAGCGGGCGCATGGCCGAGGTCGACGCCGACGGGGTGGCGGCCGTGCCGCACGCCGACACGATGATGGCCAGGCTGCCGATCAGCGACAGGCCCAGGGAGCGCTTGTGCATGTGTCCTCCTCAAGAATCGGGATCCGTCCGGCCGAACACGTTCTGTGGTCCGGCACGATCCCGAAGGAACGTTCGCCCCGCGGGGCGACCATCGGCGCGCATCCTACCGAGACGGGGCTCGGCCGGGCAAGTGCGGCACGTGGCAGCACGCAAGGTCCGTGGTCCCGATCGGGGAAGGCGTCCGGCCGCAAGGATAGGGCCTCGGTGCCCGCCTTTGCATATGCTTTCGTTCATGACCGACCCGCTTGCTCCCGATCCAGCGACCGATGTACCCGATTCGCGCGCCCCTGGCGGCCGGACCGCGGGCGGGATCGCGTTCGACGACGAGGGCTCGGGCGAGCCGGTGGCCCTGGTCCACGCGGGCGTCGCGGATCGCCGCATGTGGTCCCACCTCGCCGCGGCCCTGGCGGCCGACCACCGGGTGATCCGGCACGACGTGCGCGGGGTCGGCGAGTCGCTGCCGCCGACCGGAGCCTGGGCCCACCACACCGACCTCCTCGACCTCCTCGACGAACTTCTGGTCGAGCGGGCGCACCTGGTCGGCGCGTCGATGGGCGCGGGGATCGCCGTCGAGGCGGCGCTCGCTCGGCCGGGTGCGTTCGCGTCGCTCGTCCTCGTCGCACCGGGCGGCGCCCTGTTCGGGGACACGCCCCCGGAGCTCCGTCCGATCTGGAAGGCCGAGGTCGATGCGCTCGATCGCGGCGATCTCGACGGCGCGGTCGAGGTCAACGTCCGGGCCTGGGTCGACGGCCTGCGCCCACCCGATGCGGTCGATCCCGCCGTTCGCGCGTTCGTCGGCCGCATGCAGCGCGAGGCGTTCGAGATCCCGGAGTGGGACGCCGAGCTCTTCCCGGAGCACGAGCTGTCGCCGCCGGCAGCGCGCCGCATGGGAGAGATCGAGTGTCCGGTCCTGGTCGTCGTCGGGGAGGCGGATCAGCCGTCAGTCGTCGAGACCGCCGAGCGGATCGCCGCGGAGGCTCCCCGGTCGCGCCTCGTCGTCTGGCCGGATGCCGCGCACATGCTGACCCTCGAGCGTCCGGACGCGTTCGCCGGGCTGGTGCAGGAGTTCCTCGAGGCAGTCCGCAACGGACGGTTCGACGGGCGCCCGAGTGGCGCGCCGGAATCGTCGGGCGTGTCGGTCGATCCGGGCCGGTGAGCGGAGGCTGGTCGCGCGCGATGTGGGCCGTGTTGACCGCCGGGATCGGCGTCGCGATGGCCGGCTGCGGCGCTGAGCCAGTGCCGCCCTCGGCGTCGGGTGGTGACGCGTCGGCGTCGCCCCGGACCGCGCCGAGTGGCCCCGGGGCCGGCCTGCGGTACGTCGCCCTCGGCGACAGCTACACGATCGGGACGGCCACAGGGACCACCGCCGAGCGCTGGCCGGATCAGCTCGTGGCGGCGCTGGCCGATCGGACGCCGACCCTCGAGCTGGTCGCCAATCTCGGCGTCAATGGGTTCACCTCGCGCGACGTGATCGAGGTCGAGCTGCCGCAGCTCGAGGGTCTCGAGCCGGGGTTCGCGACGATCCTGATCGGCGTCAACGATGTCGTGCAGGGGGTGCCGCCCGAGACGTACCGGGCAAACGCGGCGGGGATCCTGGACGCCCTGCTGGAGCGCCTCCCGTCCGATCGAATCGTGGCCGTGGCGACGCCGGATTACACGGTGACCCCGCAGGGCGCGAACTACGGCGATCCGCGCGCCCAGGCCGCCGGGATCCGGGCCGTCAACGAGATCCTGCGCGGGCTGGCCGCCG
>JALYPW010000247.1 GCA_030856145.1 Chloroflexota bacterium
CCGGCCGGAAGGCTGATGGACAGATTCGGCCGCGTTCCCGTGATCGCGGGCGGCTTTGTCGTTGGGATGGTCGGATGTCTGCTGACGGCGCTCGGGTGCGTCGTGGACAACGCCCCGCTCGTAATCCTCGGATTCGTCGGGGTCGGCGCCATGAACGGTGCCGTCCTGCTCGCGCGGACGGCCGCCGCGGACATGTACCCCCCGGAGAAGAAGGCCCGCGCGATCTCGTACGTCCTCTTCGGCGCGCTGTTCGGCGCCGCGCTCGGACCGCTCGTGTTCCGCCCTCTCTTCGCGGGGAAGGACCTCGAACTCGACACGCTCGTCCTCCCCTGGTTCGCAGCCGCTGCGATGTGTGTCGTGGGGCTCTGCATCGCGCTCCTGATCCGGCCCGATCCGCGAACGATCGCTCTCGAGCTCGAGCGCGCAGGGCTGGTCGCGGGGCAGCCGCTCGTGACGCAACCGGCCGCCCCTCTTCGGGAGATCCTGCGACGCCCGGGTGTGCCCGCCGCGGTTCTGGCTGCGCTCGCGAGTTTTGCGGTCATGGCAGGCGTGATGAACCTCACCGGGTACATCGTCGTCGGCCACCAGCACGAGCAGGCCGATGTGTTCAGCGTCATCAGCCTCCACATCGTGGGGATGTTCGGGCTCGTCCTCGTCGTCGGCCAACTCATAGACCGCATCGGGAGGCATCGGTCGCTGATCGGCGGCCTCGTGATCATGGCCATATCGACCGTGATGCTCGCCTGGGTCGTCTCCATCCCCGCGATGTCGCTCTCGCTCTTCCTGCTCGGGCTCGGCTGGAACCTCTCGTACGTGGCCGCCTCGACTGAGCTCGTGACGCACGCGACGCCGGTCGAGCGCGGCCGGCTCGTCGGGTTCACCGACCTGGTCGCCGGTCTTCTCGCTGCCGCTCTCGCCCTCGTCGGAGGTCTCGCCTACACGGAGTGGGGCGTCGCAGCGATCGCGATCGGAGCGACGGTTGCCGTCGTCGCGCCCGCGCTCGTCCTTCTACGACCACGCCGACCGCCTGCCGCGGCCCCGGAGCCGGCCGCCTGAACGAGCGAGGGGCGCCTCGCGGCGCCCCTCGCTTTGCTCATTCGACGGCCTTACTTCACGGGCTGGAGCACCGCCCAGTTCGTGACCGTCGCCTTGACTCCGTCGACGTAGACATCGATGCGATAGAGGTTGTTGATGACGAGGCCGAGTGCTTTGCTGTCGAGGTTGTAGATCCAGTGGTCGCCGGTAGGCCGGAACTCGTTGGTCCCCGCGCTCGACTCACCCGCATCGGCGTACTCCTCGATCGGATCCCCTGCTCCCGAGCCCGACGTCTTCGTGACCTTGATGGTCACGACGTGCGTCGGATCCGTCACGATCGAGCCCGCGCACTCGTCTCGGATGCGTGCTTTGACGGGCACGACGCGGCCGTTCTTCATCTTGTTGACGATCAGCCCACTCGGAGTCGAGTCGTCGAAGGGCGGCAGGAAGTCGACCGTGTACTGGAAGACCGTCACCGGTGCAGTCGACGTGTTCGAGCCCGAATCGGTGTCCTTGTCCGTGACCGTCACCGTCGCGGTGTGCGGCCCCGGCGTGGAGTAGGTGTGGTCCTGATTCGGCTGCGCGCCCTGCGTCGCCGTGATGTAGGTCGTGTGCGCGGAGCTGTCACCCCAGTCGATGTCGACCGTCCACGGGTTGTCGTTGGCGCCCGGGTCGCTGAAGCTGATCCCGGTCAGGGTCGTGCTCGTCTGGCACGCGATCAGCACCGGCTGGAAGGTCGGCTTCGCGACCGTCGGCGGCACGTTGCTGACGGTCACGGCGTGACTGTCGGAGCCCACTCCGCCGTCACCGTCGTTGGCCGAGACGGACACGTTCGGACTGGCAGGCCCGTCCGGGAAGCGGCACTTGAAGCTGGATCCTGTGTCCGAGCCCGCGACGTAGACGCCGCCGGTGCCGCAGTTGATCGTCATCGTCAGCGGGTCGTTGGCTCCCGCCGGGTCGCTGGCGGTGTAGTCGAACGTCCGCTCCGCGGTCGCCGACTCCGGCCAGGTGTAGGTGTTGGTCGCTGCGAGCGTCACCGTCGGCGGCACGTTGCTGACGGTCACGGCGTGACTGTCGGAGCCCACTCCGCCGTCACCGTCGTTGGCCGAGACGGACACGTTCGGACTGGCAG
>JALYPW010000280.1 GCA_030856145.1 Chloroflexota bacterium
GGGCGGAGCTCGACCTCTTTAGCGAGTTGCTCCGGGCTGACGTCGTCCGCGAGTCGCATATCGTCGGCGGCGATCGATGCTGCTCGTACCGGGTCGTGGCGACCTCGGAGTCCTGATCGAGGTATGACCCCCACGGCCAGCCGCGTGCGTCCGTTGCGTTCATTTGTACCCACGCCATGGGTGAATGCAGGGCAATGGGTCCGGCTAGCGATCGGCGGCCCTCACGGGCGACCTGCTGGGGGCTGTTGCGCGGCGTTCGACCCGCCCGGCGGGCATCCGAAGGTCCAAGCTCAGGCTCGAGCAGGGGGAACGTGTTCTCGCCGACCCCTCGTCGCGTCGCTCTCCAGGAAATACCCGTCAGTTGGGTTGCCGGCGGGTGAGCTGCGCAACGCGCGATCAATGAGGCGTCCGGGATCCGCCGCATGCCGGGTCCTGGCGGGGCCCAGCCGTCGAGGTCAGGCTTCTTCGCGCTCCACGGCGACGCGCGTTGCCGGTTCCATCCGGGCGGCCGGCACGTCGGAGACGTTGGGCACGAACGACGCGGCGAGCGACGTCGCGGCGGCCTGCTCCTGGTCCTCGACGCTCAGGATCCCGTAGCGCCCGAGCGACGCCATCTCGTCGCGGATGTAGGTCTTGAGCATCTCGGGCCCGTCGGTGTTGATCGTGAAACGGACCTCGTTTCGACGGAACTGGTCGAAGATCCAGCGGAACTCGTCCCAACCCGACACGACCCGCGTGTTCAGGTTCGAACTCGGGCAGATCTCGAGGACGATCCCGCGCTCCCGGATCATGGCCATCGCCCGCGGGTCGTAGGCGGCCTTGACGCCGTGCCCGATCCGGTCCGGCTCGAGCAGCTCGACGACACGGGCGACTTCATCGATCGGGCCGGACTCGCCGGTATGGACGGTCAGCCCGAGCCCGAACTGACGGGCCCGCCGGAACAGGCGGCGGTAGTCGGCGACGCGGAAGGTGGACGACTCCGGACCTGCGATGTCCACCCCGACGACGCCTCGATCGCGCCAGGCGATCGCCTTCTCGACGATGATCTCGTTCAGCTCGAACGGGAAGGCCCGGTCGAGGCAGAAGATCAGGCCCGGCTTGATCGGGTACTCGAGGCTGGCCCGGTCCATCCCTCGGGCAGCCGCGGCGATGATGTGGTCGAGATCCTGCTCGCCACCGCGGTTCCGCTTCATCGGGTTGAAGCGAAGCTCGGTCGTCGTCACGTTGTTCTTGCGGTACGCCCCGCCGACGACCTCGTAGACGGCCCGCTCGACCGCGATCGGGCTCGACTGGATCAGCTCCGTCCAGTGGAAGAGCTGGAGATAGCCGTCGAAGCTCCGGTTGCGCTTCTCCGACACGGTGATCGTGTCGCGGAACTCCCAGTAGTCGCGCGTCGGCAGCTTGATCCCCTGGGCGTGGGCGATGCTCCACATGATCGCCGGCGTCACCGCGCCGCCGAGATGACAGTGGAGCTCGGCGAGCGGGATCTTGCGCGACAGGGTTCGGACCATCAGCCCGAGGATAGCGCGCTTCCGGCGGGCGGTGCATCGCCCGAATGGACCATCAACCGACGCAGACGCTATAGATCCGTTGTTCCGGCCCGCTCGGCCCGACCGTGCCCGCGATCAGGCTGTACCGCCGCGCCGCGATCCCGCCCCTGGGCAGCGCGACGAGCGTCAGGCCGTCGGCGGTCCGGCCATCGAGTGGACCAGGGCGGTCCGGAACGATCCGGATCGGGACGTCCGCCAGGCGCAGCGTGTCGATCGGGAAGAGACGGACGTTGGCGACCCGTTCGCCCGGCGGAGCACTGATCGCGATCAGCTCATCGAACGGCGTGATCCGGGCGGCGCCACCGCAGGTGCCATCGCCGTCCGTTCCGCCGAGGTCGCGCGCGGTCACGATGGGTTGACCCTCGAGCCGATCGGCGTCGGCCGCGAGACGCGCCCAGTCGGTCACCCGGATCGCACGGTCGGCGGACGCGACCGGACCGGAGCCGCGAGGGAACCGTTGCGGGTCATCGCTCGGCGCGCTAGCCGGGCGCGGATCCGCCGCGACCCGCGCCGGTGCCGGTGCGGACGCAGGCTCGGCCGCCGGCGCCCACGGCTTGACGACAGCCAACCCAAGGGCGGCAGCGATCCCGATCCCGACGATCAGACCGGCCATCGATCCGTGGCCGCCGACGGAGACGGGGACGACCTCGTGGCCGGCTTGGGCACGAACGGACGGGTCGGCGTTCCCGGGCGAGGTGCGGTCCCAGCGCATGCCGGTCGCGGGCCCGGTCGGCTCAGCTCGCGGCGGGAACGACGCGGCCGTCGGCGTCGAGGGTGGCCTGACGGCGACGGAGCGCCTTCAACTCGGCGCCCGGGACCTGGTCACGGGCGTGGTAGCTCGAGCGGACCAGTGGCGCGGACTCGACGTGCTTGAAGCCGAGGGCCAGCGCCTCGCGCTTCATGTCGGCGAACTCGTCGGGGTGGTAGTAGCGCTCGAGGGGCAGGTGCTGCTCGCTCGGGCGGAGATACTGGCCAACGGTCAGGATGTCGACGCCGGCCTCCCGGAGGGCCTCGAACGCCTCGGTCAACTCCGGGCGCGTCTCGCCGAGCCCGACCATCAGCGAGCTCTTCGTGTGGACCGCGTAGCCGATCTCGACCGCCATCTCCTTCGCCCGGCGCAGGACGTACAGGCTGCGATCCCAGCGGGCGCGCTTGCGGACCGGCTTCTGGAGGCGCTTCACCGTCTCGAGGTTGTGGTTGAGGATGTCGGGCCGAGCGTCCATCACTGTCCGGAGGCGATCGTCGGAGCCGTCGAAGTCCGGGATCAGGACCTCGATCCCCATCCCGGGGCTGGACTCGCGCATGGCGAGGATCGTCTCGGCGAAGATCCGCGAGCCGCCATCGGCCAGGTCATCGCGAGCCACCGACGTCACAACGACGTGCTCCAGGTGCATTGCGCCGACGGCCTCGGCGACCCGGCGCGGCTCGTCATCGTCGAACCAGGTCGGCCGGCCGGTCTTCACCGCGCAGAACCCGCAGGCCCGGGTGCAGGTGTCGCCGAGGATCATGATCGTGGCGGTCCGCTGGTCCCAGCACTCCCCGATGTTCGGGCAGTGGGCCTCCTCGCAGACGGTGTTGAGGTTCAGGCCGCGGAGCAGGCCCTTGAGGTCGTGGTAGTTCTCGCCCGATGGCAGTCGCGACTTGATCCACTCGGGATGGCGCCGCAGCGGAGTCACCGAGCCGCCCATCGCGATCGTCTCGGGCGCGGCCGATCCGTGGTGGGCGCTCGGGCCGGGCGGGGTGAACATCGGGAGCTCGCGTGCCATCGGGCTGAGTCTAGTCAGGCGGCGTCGAACGCGTCGCGCAGGCCGCTCTCGATGTCGCGAGAGCGGAACCCGAGCTCTTGTTCGGCTTTTCGCGACGATGCGAGATAGGTGACGCCGGCCGCTGCCGACACGATCTCGGCGAGGTTCGGTCGGCCGATCAGGCCGCCCAGCCGGGCCATGATCCGGAGCACGGAATTCGGGATCCGGAGCCGCGGCGAGGCGTGGCCGCCGACCCGGGCGGCAATCGCGATCGCCTCGGCGAAGGTCGCGTTCGGACCGCTCAGGACATAGGCCTGGCCGGCGACCCCGCGATCGAGAGCGCCGATGATCCCGCGAGCGAGGTCGTCGACGTGGACGAGCCCGAGCCTGACGTCGTCGAGGGCCCGGAAGCGGAGTTCCCCGGCGTGGGCCTGCTGGAGCCGTTCTCCGAACCCGGAGTGGTCGCCCGGGCCGTAGACCTGACTCGGCATCACGATCACGATCGGTGCCCCGCCCACGATCCGCTTTTCGGCAAGCTCGTGGGCGCCGAACTTCGTCTCGTCGTACCAGCTCAGGAAGCCCTCGGCCAGGTCGCGTCGGTACGTTTCGTCGACGACCGTGCCGCGCGTGTCGCCGAAGACGTTGCAGGTCGAGACGTAGACGATCCGGGGCGTCCCAGCCGCCTCGGCCGCATCGAACACCCGTGTCGCCGTGCCGACGTTGGCGTCCCACATCGCCCCACGTTCGGACGTCGAGATCCCGATCCGGTAGCTGCCGGCGGCGTGGATCACCGCGTCGGCGTCGCCCAGGATCTCGGTCAGGCGGGCGACGTCCGACAGGTCGTCCTGGACGAGCTCAGCCCCGAGCTCCGCCAGATGGACCGCCCGACGCGGATCGCGAACGAGGGCGACGACCGTGTCGCCGCGCTCGCGGAGGTCGCGGACGACGGCCTGCCCGACAAACCCGGCGCCGCCGGTGATCACGATCCGCATGGCGCTCAGTAGATCGCCGTGTCCGGTCCGACGCTCTCGATCCAGGCCTTGATGTCGCGCAGGAGCGCGGCGCCGCCGGCCCCATCGTTGGCCCGATGGTCGACCGCGAGGACCATGTTCATGATCGGCCGGATGGCGATCACGTCGCCGTCCGGGGTCGAGACGACGACCGGGCGCTTGGTGATCGCCTCCATCGTCACGATGCCAACCTCCGGGACGTTCAGGATCGGCATCACGAGATTCGTCCCGAGATAGCCGGTGTTGTCGACGGTGAACGTGCCGCCGCCGAAGTCGTCCAGGCGGAGCTTGTTGGCCTTGGCCCGACCGGCCACGTCGGCGATGGCGACGTTCAGGCCGTGGACGGAGAGCTGATCGGCATCGCGGACGACCGGCACGATCAACCCGTCGTCGACCGCGACCGCCACACCGATGTTCACCCGGCGCTTGGCCATCAGGCCCTGCTCGGTCCAGTGGGCGTTGAAGGTCGGGGTCTTCTTCAAGGCCGCGGCCGAGGCCTTGACGACGAACGGGACGAAGCTCAGCCCGATCCCCTCCTTCGCCTGGTAGGCCTTCTTGTTCTTCTCGCGGAAGGCGACGAGGCGGGTGACGTCGACCTCCATCTGGACGTAGGCGTGCGGCGCGAGGAGGGCGCGGGTCATCTGGGCGGCGATGCCCTTGCGCATCTGGGTCATCGGAACGAGGACCTCGTCCGCGCCGGCCGGGAAGTCGATGCCGGGCGCGGCCGATGCGGCTGCGGCCGGGGCAGACGACGGAGTTGCAGGGGCGGACGTGGACGGCGACGCCGGGGCCGGGACGGGCGCGCTCGCGGGAGCAGGTGGAGCA
>JALYPW010000349.1 GCA_030856145.1 Chloroflexota bacterium
TCGGCGGCCATCGATTGTCCGAGCTCCTCGACCACCTGGATCGCCTTGTCGATGTCGGTCCCGAACGCGACGGTGACGTTCTGGTTGATGCGGGCCCAGGTCCGGGTCCGGTTGCTCGCGACCTTGACCTCGCCGTTTGGCACCGTGTGGACGATCCCGTCGAGGTCGCGCAGGGTCGTCCGCCGGAGGCTGAAATCCTCGACCGCGCCGCTGACGCCGGCGATCGAGACGACGTCGCCCTTGCTGTACTGGTTCTCGATCAGGATCAAGGCGCCGTTGAGGTAGTCGCGGACGAGGCTCTGGGCCCCGAAGCCGACGGCGATGCCGACGACGCCGAGTCCGGCCACCGCCGGACCGATGTCGAGGTCCAGGGCACCGAGGATCATGATGAACGCGATCATCACGACGAACGTCCGGATGACCCGCGACATCAGCTCGTCGAGGGTGTCCATCCGCTTCTGGACCTCGATCGCCGACAGCTCCTGGGCCGTGCCCTCGGTCGCCTCGCGATCGAGCAGGGCCTTGACGATTCCGTGGACGAGGACGGTCGTGATCCGCAGAGCGATCACGGCGACGATCACGATGACCAGGACCCGAAGGCCGTTGGTGCGCACGACGTCGAGGACCGTGCTGAGGGGCGGCTTGGTGAAGTCCATCACGCCCGATGGTAGCGGGCAGGCACGGACGGCTCCCGGTCAGGCTCGTGCATGCCTCGGGCGACGAAGCCGGAACCAACACGTTGCGTCGAGCGAACGTGCTTCGACGGGCTCGGCACTCCCGTAGATCTCGAGACAGGGCGACACTCAGGAAGCGGCGGCAACCTCGGCCGGCAGCCCGGCCACGCCGCCGGCCGGGATCGTCGACGGTGCAAGCGGCGCCGGCTGGCTGGCGGCGATCGACGAGTTCGACAGGGCCTGGGCGAGCGTCGGCTGGGCGGCCGTCGCGGTCCCGGTGCCGCCGAGACGGACGGAGATGGCGGCCGCGGCCTCGCGCGCCTGGGCCGCGAGCTCAGGGATCCGGCGCGGTGTCAGGCGAAATGCCGGGCCCCAGATATCGACCGCGGCGATCACGTTGCCGCGCGCGTCGTGGACCGGCGCGGCAACCGCGTTCAGCCCCATCTCGAACTCGCCGAGGGCGGTCGCGTAGCCGCGTCGCCGGATGCGGGCCAGCTCCTCGAGGAGCGGCTCGAGCTCGGTGATCGTTCGTTCCGTGTAGCTGACGAGGCCGCGCCGGACGATCCGGAGGACCTCGCGCTCGGCGACCGACGACAGCAGCACCTTGCCCGAGGCCACGCAATGCAGGGGAGTCGCCCGCCCGGTCCAGTCACCAACCGCGATCAGGTTCGGGCCGTCGGCCTGGGCCACGGTCAGAAGCGCGTCGCCGTCGAGGATGCCAAGGCCGGTGGTCTCGTGGGTCAGGCGGGCCAGGCGCTCGAGCTCGGGCATCGCGATCCCGCGCAGGTCGAGCGTCCGCTCGGCCCGTTCCGCGAGCCGGATGATCACGAGTCCGAGGCGGTACTTGCCGGTCTCACCGTCCTGTTCGACGAGGCCTCGCTTCTGGAGGGTCGCGAGGAGTCGCGACGCGGTCGACTTGTGGAGGCCGAGCCGCCGGGCGAGCTCGGTCACGCCGGCCTCGCCCGCGGAATCGCCCAGGGCGAGGAGGAGAGCGGCCGCCCGGTCAACCGAGCGGACTGCGTTACCGTCAAGGACCATCGATCTGTTGTCCCTCGTCTCGATGCCGGGCGACGCCGGCAGGTACTGCCTGGGTGACGGGAGCGCTCGGCCGTCGGCGTCAGCCGGCGGCGGGATGACTCATGGCGCCGTGGCCGGCCTCGGCGACCATTCCCCGGGTGCGCCCCTCGAGCGCCGCGTGGAGTGATTCCTCGAAGATCGTGACCACCTGGTCAACCGTGTCGCCCTGGCTGTGCGCCTCGCACATGAACCACGGCTCGCGGCTGTCCGGCTCGGGCATCGCGCCGCGGGCGAGCATGCCGAGGGCGACCGCGTCGTACAGCTCGTGGTCCGACTTGGCCCAGTCGCGGTACTCGGTCGGGACTTCCTCGGTGAACATGATCCCGAACATCGATGGATGGCCGGTGAACAGGTATGGGATCCCGGTCGGGTTGAGGATTTCCTTGAGGCCGTCCTGAACCCGTCGGCCGGTCGCGTGGATCGTCTCGAGCGCGTTCGTGTCACGGATGATCTCGAGCGTCTTGACGGCCGCCGCGGCGGCGACCCGATTGCCGGCGTACGTTCCGCCGTGGCTGACCTTGTCGGGCAGGACGCTCATCACCTCGCGCGAACCGCCGAACGCGGCCGCCGGGTAGCCGTTGCCCATCGCCTTGGCGAAGGTTCCGAGGTCGGGCGTGATCCCGAAGTACTCGGCGGCGCCGCCACGAGCAAAGCGGAAGCCGGTCTTGACCTCGTCGAAGATCAGCAGGATGCCGAATTCCCTGGTCATCGCCCGCATCGCGGCGTGGAAGCCCTCCTGGGGCATGATCCCCTGGGCGTTGCCGAGAACCGGCTCGACGATCACCGCGGCGATGTCGTGGCCGTGCTCCTCGAAGAGGCGGCGGAGCAGGTCGAGGTCGTTGTAGCGGGCCGGGATGATCGTGTCGGCCACCGCGTCGGGGATGCCCCGGCCCCAGGCCAGGCGGACCGGCTTGTCGGCATCGCCGAGCTCCGACATGTCGTCGGGCGCGACGCTGATCAGGGCGTAGTCGTGGACGCCGTGGTACTGGCCCTCGAACTTCACGATCTTGTCGCGGCCGGTGTAGGCCCGCGCGATTCGCATCGCGTGCATCGTCGCCTCGGTCCCGGACACCGTCATCCGGGCCATCTCGACCCAGCCGGTGAGCTCACATACGAGCTCCATCGCCCGGACCTCGTCCTCGCTCGTGAGCGAGAAGCTGACGCCCTTGCGCATCTGCTCGTTGACGTAGTCGTCGACGCGGTCGTCGCCGTGGCCGAGGATCACCGGGCCGTAGCCCATCCGCAGGTCGATGTATTCGTTCTGGTCCTGGTCCCAGATCCGACCGCCCTTGCCCCGATCGATGTAGACCGTGTCCTCGCCCCACGCCCGGAAGTTCGAGTTGGTGCCGCCGGGCAGCGTCTTCATGGCGCGGCGGTACATGTCGAGCTGGCGATCGCGCCGAAGGGCGGGAGTCTGGGTGGTCGTTCGGGGCTCAGTGGCCATGAGGTCACTCCGTGGGGCGGGCTGGACCGTCATGCGCGACGGCTGTTCCGGGGAGCGGAACGGGCGGGCCTCCATCTTGGCATAGCCACTCAACCATCGTCAACGCGGATATCGCAGCAATGCACCGGATCTGGTGCGAATCACGAAGGTGATGCGGCGAGACTGCCAGAGACGCGTACCGATCCGGCCAGTCGAACCCGGTGACGACCGCTACGATCGGGACATGGCCCCGACCACGACGACCGCCGCGCCCGACCCCGCCACCGCGATCAGTTACTGGCTGGCCGCATCACCCTCCGGACCGACGCGCCCGTCGCTTCACGGCGAGACGCGGGCCGACGTGGCGATCGTCGGCGCCGGGTTCACCGGGCTCTGGACGGCCATCGCCCTGACCGACACGGATCCGTCGCTGCGCGTCGTCGTCCTCGAGCAGGAGACCGTCGGGTTCGGGGCGAGCGGGCGGAACGGCGGCTTCTGCCAGGCGTCGCTCACCCACGGTCTGGCTAACGGGCTCCGCCACTTTCCCGACGAGCTGGCACGGCTCGAGCGCGAGGGCATCGCCAACCTCGCTGCACTCGTCGCGTTCACGAGGGAACACGCGATCGACTGCGACCTCGAGGAGACCGGCGGCCTGTCCGTCGCCGATCAGCCCTACCAGGTCGAGGAGTTCCGGGCGTGGGTCGACGAGGCCGCCGAGCACGGCGAGGAGCTCGTCTTCCTGGATCGTGACGCCGTCCAGGCAGAGGTCCACTCGCCCCTCTGGCTGGCCGGCCTGTACCAGCCGCCGGGCCGCGACGTGGTCCTCGATCCGGCGAAGCTCGTCCGCGGCCTGGCCCGCGTCTGCGAGGAGCGAGGGATCGCGATCCACGAGCGTACGCGCGTGAGTGCCGTCGAGCGCCGAGCGGGCGGCGTGCGCCTGTCGACCGAGACCGGCGCGACCATCCACGCCGATCACGTCGTCGTCGCAACCTCGGCGTACTCAGGCTGGCTGCCCCGCCTCGCGAGCCACTTCGTGCCGGTCTACGACTACGTCCTCGTGTCCGACCCCCTGACGCCCGACCAGATGGCCTCGATCGGCTGGGAGCGGCGCCAGGGCATGTCCGACGCGAACAATCAGTTCCACTACTTCCGGTTGACTGCCGACGACCGCATCCTGTGGGGCGGCTACGACGCGATCTACCACCGCAACAACGGAATCGGGCCACAGTTCGATCGCCGCCCGGTGACCTTCGCCAAGCTCGAGGACCAGCTTCGGCGCGCGTTCCCGCAGCTGACGGACCTGGGCTTTCCGTACCGCTGGGGCGGCGCGATCGACACGACGTCGCGCTTCACGGTCACGTTCGGGCAGGGTCTCGGCGGTCGGCTGACCTACGCCCTCGGCTATACCGGGCTCGGGGTCGGGGCGAGCCGCTGGGCGGCCGGCGTCGTCCGCGACTTCATCCTCCGCCCGGACTCGGACCTGCTCCGCCTCCGGTTCGTGCGGAGCCGGCCGGTCCCCTTCCCGCCGGAGCCGCTCCGGTCGATCGCGGTCAACCTGGTCCGCCACGAGCTCGACCGGGCCGACCGCAACGAGGGCCGGCGCGGGATCGTCCTGCGGACGCTTGACGCTCTCGGGATCGGCTTCGACACGTAAGAATCCGACCGGCCCCGCCGGAGCGGGGCCGTTCGGGCTGGACGGTGGCGCGAGAAGGGCTAGGCGCCCGGGATATGGA
>JALYPW010000449.1 GCA_030856145.1 Chloroflexota bacterium
GGGCCCGGCAGAGCAGAGTCCGGGTTGCGGGCTCCGACCGCCCCAGGTGGGCGGCAATGGCGCGAGTCCCGTAGCCGCTGGCAGCCATGACCATCGCGTCCCGGTCGGTGGCGCGCGTCGTCGCGAGGACGTTGTGGACCAGCTCGCTCTGTTCGCGCTCGAGCAGGGTCTGGTCGAGAGACGGGGCCGTCCCGCGATTCACCAGGTACTCGGCGTTCTTCACGGCCGTCTGGCGGCGGCGCGCCGCGCTCACGACCAGGTTGTAGGCGACGCGCTTCATCCACGCGCCGGGGTTGTCCGGGAGGCCGGTCGCCCGGGCGGTCAGCAGGAGACGCAGGGATGTCTCCTGGCTGATGTCGGCGGCCTCGTCGGCGTCGCGGACCAGCGAGCGGATATAGCGCTCCACGTTGGGCAGGTGCTTGTCGAGGGCGTCCACCACTCGACCATCGATGTTCTGGTCCATCTTGCATTCCTCGATCCCGCGGCAGTCGACGTGACCGCCTGGGAGAGGTATCGATGGTCGGCTGTCCCGAGCACATGAGGCCGGAGTCCCGAGGGGTCGGGCAACCGCTCGGGCAACCGCACCGCGTCAGCGGCGGTTGGCGTCCTCGCTGCCGCCGCCGAGGCCCGCCTCGCGGGCGCGGACGATCGCCTGGCTGCGATCGGCCACCCGGAGCTTGTTGAAGACGTTCGCCACGTGGTTGCGCACAGTCTTCGACGTGATCGCCAGGCGCTGGGCGATCTCCCCGTTCGAGCGCCCGGCCGCGATCAGTTCGAGGATCTCGCCCTCGCGCTCCGTCAGCTCGGGGAACGGCGCGGCCGCCGAACGTTCGCCGGCGAAGAAGGTCATCATCCGCCGCGCGATCGACGCGCCGAAGATGGCCTCGCCGACCGCGGCGGCCCGGATCGCCCGGAGCAGCTCTTCGCTGTCGGCGTCCTTCGGGATGTAGCCGCGTGCGCCGGCGCGCATCGCCGCGAAGAGCGATTCGTCGTCCTCGGACATCGTGATCACCAGGATCCCGACTGCCGGATCCGCGGCGAGAATCCGGCGCGTCGCCTCGATGCCGGACAGTTCGGGCATCCGGAGGTCCATGAGGACAATCGCGGGGTTGGTTGCCGCCGCGAGCTCGACCGCCTCGCGGCCGGTGGTGGCCTCGCCCGCGAGGATCAGGTCAGGCGCTCGCTCGATGAGGCCGCGCAACCCGTCGCGAAAGACCGGGTGGTCGTCGGCGATCAGGACCCGGATGGGCTCGCCGCCGCGGAGACCTGTCGCGTCGCGGTTCGACCCCGCCACGCCGCTCACGAGTGTGCCCGGTCGGTGGGCGAGAGGTCCACCGGCAGGCGGGCGATGACCCGTGTCCCGCCATCTTCGCCTTGCTCGACGCGCACATCGCCACCGACCTCGGCGGCCCGCTCCAGCATCGATCGCGTCCCGACGCCGTCGGCCGCTCCCGTCATCCCGGCACCATCGTCGGCCACCTCGATCTCGAGCACGTCGCCGGCCAGCGCGATCCGAACCCGGCACGTCGCCGCGGCGGCATGGCGGACCGCGTTCATCATCGCCTCGACCGCGATCCGGTATGCGGCGACTTCGACTGCCGCCGAGAGCTTGGGAAGGTCGGCGACGTCGGCCACGATGATGACAGGCCCGCTGCCAAGCGGCGATCCGAGGCCGTCGGCCTGCTGCCGGATCGCGCCGACCAGTCCGAGCGCGTCGAGCGCCGGCGGCCGAAGCTCGCGACTCAGCCGCCGGATGTCGGCGATCGCGGCCCGGAGTTGGGTCCGGATCCCGGCGATCGCCTCCTCGGCTCCGGCCGGATCCTCGCGGACCAGCTGCCGGGCGTGGTCGAGCTGGAGCCCGAGGGCGGCCAGCGTCGGCGCCAGGCCGTCGTGAAGGTCGCGCCGGAGCTTGCGGCGTTCATCCTCGCGGGCGGCAACGACGCGCTCGCGACTGCGCGTCAGCAGCGCCACCTGGAAGAGGCGGTCGCGCAGAACCGCCACGGCCATGGCGATCGGCACGGGCAGGGCCAGGATGGCGACCGTGCTCCTGTCGACGAGGGGGCTCCCCCGCAGGGCGATCGGCAGCGTCAGCAGGCCCAACGTGGCGACCGCCGCGAACCCGAGCGTGATGGCCACGAACCGGACGCTCCGTCGGACCTGCGGCGACGCCCGACGGTAGCCTGCGATCGTGGCGATGAGGATCGCCACAAGCATCCCCGAGGCGACCGTCCCGACGACGCTGGCGAGCCGATCCACCCGCTCCAGGACCGACCCTCCGGCCAGCCAGGTGATGACTGCGCCACCGACCAGTACCCCGATCGGGGCCGCGTACATGAGCGGCACGATCGCCCGGTTGCGAATCGCCAGTGGGCTGCGGACGGGATAGATGGTGAGGATGTGGAGGATCGTCGACCAGAAGATCACGTTGAAGATCGTGGCTGCGATGAACGCGAGCAGGAACGGCGAGCCGGCTGCGACATCCGTCGGCTCGAGCCCGAGGACCCAGGGCACGATATCGCCGACGTTGGCAGCAGACCCGACGAACAGCAGTCGGAGCACAGTGGAGCGCGGCCGGCGGGCAAGCAGCGCGGTCGCCAGGATCAGGACGCCCGTTCCGAACGTGACGAGGCCGAGCGGCGCGTCGGCGATCCGCGCGGCCGGGAAGGCCACCCGATCGGCCGCAATCCGGATCGGCTGACCGTCACGGACCACGTCGAACTGGACGACGGGCCCAAGCGCCGCGAGCGATCCGCCGGCCCCGAACGGCAGAACGTCGCGGATCCAGGCCTCGACGGGCCGCCCGTCCATCGCGACGACGAGGTCGCCGTCCCGGAACGGGCTTTGATCGATCGCCGGTGCGACCACGACCCCGTCGGCGCGCCAGTCCCACGACTCACTTGGGATGACAGCCAGGACCGTCAGACCGAGGAGGCGCGTCGAGATCGCCAGTGCGGCGAATACGAGCGCCGCTCCACCGCCGATGAGGGTGAGCGCCCAGCCAAGGTCGCGGGATCGAATGCGCAGCTCCCGTACGCTCCGTGCCCCGGAGCCGCCAGAGCATAGGTGGCGGGCGTTGCACCGGCGTCAGTGGTGGGCTGCACGGAGCGCCTCGGCCGGGCATGATCGGGCGTGACGACCGGACGCCTCTGGTCGTGATCGCGCAGGACTCGAGCCGAGGCGACGAGGAGGGACGATGAAGGCCGCCATGAGGGACCGCTACGGGCCGCCCGAGGTTGTGGACATCCGGGATGTCGAGCGACCGATCCCGACCGCCGACCAGGTGCTCGTCCGGGTCGTGGCGGCGTCCGTCAACCGAGCCGACATCGACGGCCTCTATCCGCGCTGGGGGTTCACCAAGCTGTTCCTGGGCCTCAAGGCGCCGAAGAACCCGCGTCTCGGCCTCGATCTGGCGGGCGTCGTCGAGGCGGTCGGGCCGGACGTGAACCGCTTCTCGCCCGGCGACGAGGTCTTCGGCGACCTGTCGGCGTTCCGGGACGGATCCTTCGCCGAGTTCGTGTGCGCCCCGGAGCGGGCGTTCGCCGCAAAGCCATCAGGCTTGAGCTTCGAGGACGCCGCGAGTTTGCCTCACTCTGCGGTCCTCGCGCTCCAGGGGCTGCGGACGCGGGCTGGGCGGACGCCCGGGAGCGGCGACACGGTGCTCATCGTCGGGGCATCCGGCAACGTCGGTCCATTCGCGGTCCAGGTCGCGAAAGCGATGGGTGCCGAGGTCAGCGGCGTCTGCCGAACGGACAAGGTCGACTTCGTTCGATCGCTTGGGGCGGACCACGTCATCGACTACACGACGACCGACTACACGAAGACGGGACAGCGCTACGACTGGATCCTCGACGTCGACTCCCGTCACTCGATCTTCCGGGTCCGACGAGCGCTGACGGACGACGGGGTGTACCTGACCCTCGGTGGGTCCGGTGCGCGGCTGTTTCAGGGGATCGTGATCGGACCCCTCCGGTCACTCGTCGGCAAGCGCTGGACGGGCCTCGTGCTGTGGTGGAAGCCGTTCCATGCTCCGGACGTCGAGAGGATTCTGGGGTTGATCGCGGCCGGCAAGGTCACGCCCGTGATCGACCGGCGTTATCCGCTCAGCGATATCGTCGCTGCCCTGCGCTGGGTCGATGACGGCCATGCCCAGGGCAAGGTGATCGTCACTCCCTGACGTCACGTCCCCGCGAACGGCCGGCTCCGCCGTCCGTCGAGCGGTTCCGTATCGTCCGGGCCGATGGCGTAGCCTGTCCGCCGCCATGCGGCGTACGCAGCGACGAGCCCGTCGTCGTCAACAGTCAGCTCCGAGCTGAACGTCCCGCTCGCGTAGCGATAGGTGAACTCGTCGAGCCGGGCATAGGTCTGATCGGCTTTGGCGACGGTCAGGTCGGGAAACCGGACCCACGCGGCCTTGATGGTCTGCGTGGCTCCGATCCCGAGGCGGAGTCGGCGGATCGGCAGGGTGTTGGTCGAGGGGCTGCAGCCGAGATCGATGTCGGTGCAGCCCTTCAGCGTCCGGACCGCCACGCCGTCAACCGTCCACGCTCCCTTCGCGCTCCGCTCGAGGGCGAGCGTCCTGGTCGCGAACCCGCGCAGGTCGCGGACGTGGGCCGCCGTCGTCAGGCCGTCGCGATCGGCGAGGACGCGGTACTCGACGCGGAACGGCACGCCAGCCTCGGCGCCCATCACCGTCCCCACGAGGGACAGCCCGCCGTCGCGCAACGCCAGGGTGCAATGCTCGTCGGACTCGACCTCGTCGGACCGCCGCCATGCCACACGTCTGGTCGTCATCTCGCCTCCACGTCAGGCGTCCCCGCGGGCGACGCGGGGCCATTGTCCACCCGGTGAGAAAACGGCAGCGGGGCGGTTGCGCAGGGTCACGACGGCCGCCGAGCGACCCGCGATCTCTGACATCATCAGGGTCATGACCCTGAGCGCGACCCTCACCGAGATCGACGCGATCTTCGACCGCTTCCACGCCACCACAGCGGCGCCCGGATGTGCGTTCGGGGTCGTGATCGATGGCGCCATTGTCCACGCCGGCGGACGCGGAACCCTCCGCGACGGAGAGGCCGCCCCACCCGACGCCGACAGCGTCTTCCGGATCGCGTCGATGACGAAAAGCTTCACGGCCGCGACGATCCTGAGCCTCCGCGACGAGGGGGTCCTCGGGCTCGACGACGGAGTGGCCACCTGGGTCCCCGAGCTCGCCGCCCAACGACCCTGGTCGAGCGACTCGCCGCCGATCACGATCCGGGCCCTGCTCACGATGTCGGCCGGACTGCCGACCGACGATCCGTGGGGCGATCGCCAGCAGGACCTCGACCCGGACGCATTCCTCCGGTTCCTCGCCAACGGCATCGAGCTCGCCTGGCCGCCGGACAGCCAGTTCGAGTACGCCAACCTCGGCTACGCGATCCTCGGCGTGGTCATCACGCGGGCCGCCGGCGTTCCGTATCGGACCGCCGTGGAGGGCCGTATCCTCGCGCCGCTCGGCCTCGCGGCCACCGCCTTCGAACCGGCCACGACCGATCCGGGCCGGCTGGCGCTTGGCTACCACCGCCGCGCCGACGAGTGGGTCGCGCAGCCGATGGCCGGTCACGGGGCGTTCGCGTCGATGGGCGGCCTGTTCTCGACCGTTCGCGACCTCGCGACCTGGGCGGGCTGGCTTGCTGCCGCCTTCCCGGCCCGCGACGATCCGGATCCGGCCCGACCGCTGACACGTGCCACTCGGCGCGAGATGCAGCAGGTCCAGCGGGCGATTGCGCCGGAGTTGCGCTGGACGTCCGCTGCGACGCCGCCGGTCGCCGACGTGTGGGGCTACGGGTTCGGGCTGTTCGTCAACCTTGACGTCAAGCGCGGACGGACCATCGGCCACGGTGGTGGCTACCCGGGCTACGGCTCGCACATGCGCTGGCACCCGGCGACGGGGATGGCCGTGGTTGGAGTCGCGAACGGTCGCTACGCCCCGATGGCCACGCCGTGCCGCGAGGCGCTGAGCGTCCTCGTTGACGGGGAGGCGGCGCCGGTCCATCGGCCGCGCCCGTGGCCGGCCCTCGCGGCGGCCCGTTCGGCCGTCGAGGCGCTGATCGACATCTGGGACGACGCGGTCGCAAACAGCGTGTTCGCAATGAACGTCGATCTCGACGATGACCGCGCGTCGCGCCGGGCAGCCATCGAGACGCTGCGCGACGTCCACGGCCGGCTCCACGCCGATCCGACCGAGCCAGCCGTGTCGCTCTCGGCGGCGGACCTGACCTGGTGGCTGGCCGGCGATCGCGGCCGGGTCAAGGTCGAACTGCTCCTGAGCCCCGAGCACCCGCCGCGCATCCAGTGGCTCGAGCTCACCTCGGTCCCGGATGCGCCCCCGGCCCTGACCGCGATCGCCGAGCGCGTCGTCGGTCTTCTTGCGGGCCGATTCGGCGGTGAAGCGACCCCGGCGAGCCCGGCGTGGCCGGCCGACATCCCTCTCGCCGACAGCGTCGATCGAGCCGCTCTCGAGCGTGACTTGCGCGCGACCGAGGCGATCTTCGGGCCGCTCACCCTTGGGCCCATGACGGCCGGTGACGGCGAGCGCGCGGCCGCGTGGCAGTTGGCCGGCCGGGCCGGCGACGTCATGCTGTCGCTCGAGCTCGACCCGGCCGGCGGTACGATCCAGGCTGTCGCCCTCATTCCGGTGACACACGAGTCCCCGGTCCACCTCGCCTGACAACCGCTTGAAGGAGCACGACCCTGGCCGATCTCGAGCGCTCGTTCCTCGTCATGGCCGGGGCCGACGCCGCATTCGACCTGCTGGCGGA
>JALYPW010000372.1 GCA_030856145.1 Chloroflexota bacterium
AGTCCACTCCACCCGCACCCCCGACGCCGCCATCCGAAGCCCGCCGCCGACCACCGCGCCGGGCCGGCCGGCGACCCGGCACCACGACCCGATCCGGATCCGCGACGATCGCGTCGCGCACCTCGACCTCGATCCCGAGGACCGGCTGGAGCCCCGCATCCTCGTACGCGGTCTGGCCCCGAACGACCCCGTAAAGGCCCTGATGATCGGTGACCGCCAGGCCCGTCAGGCCCAGCTCGACCGCCCGCTCGGCCAGCTCGTCGGGCGCCGAAGCGCCATCGAGGAACGAGAAGTTCGTGTGGCAGTGGAGCTCGGCATAGGCGGTCATCGGGGACCGACCATGTTCGAACGTTTGTTCGGTTTCGTCAAGATGCCGGCGAGCTGATGCCTCCGCGGAATTCCCGCGCGGTCGCCGGAAGTCCCGTCCGGACATCCCCCGAAATTCGACCCGGATTCCATGAAACAACCACGCCTCGTCCGGCGTCTCTAAGGCCATGAAGCGCGACTCCGCCCGCCTGCTCGTCGCCACCCTCCGGACCGGGTTCATGGTCGGCCTGGCGCTGATCCTGATCCTCGGCCTCCTCCCCGCGGCGCTGGCGGCCCAGGCGGCCGGTCTGCGCTGAACCACACAACGCTCTGGCCTGGGGGCTCGGGGCGACTGGGCGGCAATCGGTCGCGACGACCGATGTCGACCCGCCGAGGGATCTGGTGAGCGGATCCACCGGCCAGAGACCGCCGTTGCGCTGGGGCGCGACGGCGGTCTCCTCGTTTCCGGCGGGTTGCAGGGCGGGCGGATACGATGGACGGGTGACCGCGCCTCGCCGCTGGGCCGCCCGTTCCCTCCTTCCGATCCTGGCGATCGCGCTCGCCCTGCCAGGAGCAGCCTGCAACCCGAACACGTCGAGCTCCCCGAGCCGGTCCGCCACCACACCCTCGACGGCTCCTGTGCCGAGCCTGACCGCGGTGCCGGGCGGCCCGTCGAGCCCGGCCGTCAGCGCGCCGGCGAGCCTCCCGACGACGACCGAGACCGACGTCGGGCGGATCTGGGACGCACTTCCCCCGTCGTTCCCGACCCTGCCGGGCCAGCAACCGGCCGATCCGGGCGCCGGCCCGACGAGCGGATCGTTCGTCGTGAACATGACGGCCGAGGATGCTGCACGGGCGATGGCGGCGGCCCTCACGAGCCTGGGCTGGACGGCCGACGTCAGCTCGGCGCTCGAGGATGGGACCGTCGTCCTCGAAGCCGGCGGCGCGCGCGAGGGCTGCGCGAGCGAGGTGCGCTTCACGCCCATGTCTGGCACAGTGATCATGTCGGTGCTGTACGGCGCGGAGTGCCCGTTCAGCTGATCGCAGGGGAGAGACGATCGGTGCATGTCAGAGCTCGCGATGTCGCGGGCGCTCTCGTCCTGACGGCCGTTCTCGTCGGTGGCGTCGTCTTCTTCGTCCTCGGCTCGATGCCGGTTCGCTGAGACCGATCGACCCCCATCCCGATCCCGTCGCCCGGTCGGGCGGCGCGCACAGGTGCCCGGCAGCTCTCCGAATTCGGTGATCTCCCGTAACGCCCGACGAACGGCCATCGTCCACGATTTGTCGATCGGCAGGGACCGGTCGGTCCAAGGGGTGATGCCGTGCAGCAGCGATCCACGCGCTCCAACGATGTCCAGGCGCTCGCCTTCGTGGTGGCGCTCTTCGGGCTTCTTCTCGTACTGAGCGTGATGCTCGGGGCGCCGATCGCCTGAGCCCGCCGCCGGCCGATCATGCACCGAGTGGGTCAACCGACGGCTGGGCCATCGCTCGGACGACGTCTGATGCGTCGCGTGCACGGAATGACGGTCGGAGGCGCGAATCACGTCCGTTGTGGGCCGACGCCGGCCGTCTGGACGTCAGTTCATGCAGTCACTGCACCAACGCGCCCGGCCGGTCCGGTCGCGCAGATCCGGATGGCTCGCGATTGCCGAGCCCACGCCCGCCGCGTCGTCAGTCGTAGAGCCGCTCGAGGTGCCACGTCCCGTCGACCCGGTCGAGGTAGACGAGGGCCAGCCAGCGCGTCCCCACCACCTTGCAGTAGTCGCGCTCGATCGGCTCGCGCCACCACGATTCGGCGACCCGCCAGGCGTTGCAGACCTCGACCGGCTCGCGCTGGCCGTTCCAGCGGATCGCGACCAACCGCCCGTCGCCGTCCAGCTCGACGTCGATCGGCGGATGCTCCCGGAGCAGGCGGGTCACGGGCGCCAGCTCCAACGCTTCTCTGCCAGCGGCGCGTCCGGGTCGGTGACCACGACCTTCCGGACCCGGTCCTCGCCGAACGTCAGCGCCAGACGGGCCAGCTGCCAGCCGAGCCGGGCGGTCCGCGCGGCCTGCGGCACGAACAGCGGCAGCTGCTGACCGACGGCCGGCTCGACCCCCGCCAGCTCCAGCTCGAGACGCTCGACCGCGGCCGGCGGCGGCGCCTGCTCGAGCCGGGCGAGGAGGAGGCGCTCGATCGCGTCCGCGTCGGCGGTCGGCTCGGGGAAGCGCTGCTCGACGAGCAGCTCCTCCGGCGTCCCGGCGCGGGCGAAGGCCATCTCGAGGGTCAGGCGGAGCGTCGCCCGGCCGGCGGCCATCCCGCGGGCGTCGATCTGGGCGGCGAGCGCGCTCGACAGCCGATGGAGCACGAACCGGAGCGACTCCGTCTCGGCGACCGGCGGGTCGATGGGGAGGGCGAGGATCACCCGCTCCGGGGCACGTCGCGGCACGAACCGCTCCAGCTCCTCGCCCCGCGCCCGGGCGTGGATCCGCTCTCCCTCTGCCCCGAACCGGGCGACGAGCGCGCTCTTCGGCAGGTCCGCAACGGCGCCGATCCGGCGGAGCCCGAACCGCGCCAACCGAGCCCGGACGTCAGGAT
>JALYPW010000437.1 GCA_030856145.1 Chloroflexota bacterium
GCCGTACCTGGTCCTGCTGCTGGGCGGGGCGGCGATCGCCGCCGAGATCCTCATGCGCCGGACCCCGTACGGCGCAACGCTGTACGCGATCGGCGGAAATCCGGAGGCGGCTCGCCTGTCCGGCATCGACGTCAACAAGGCGCTCTTCCGGAACTTCCTGATCGCCGGTGTCGCGTATGGACTGATCGGAATCGCCCTGACCAGCCGGATCAACGGTGCCGTTCCCGGCAGTGCCGGCGTGGGCCTCGAGCTCGATGCGATCGCGGCGGCGATCATCGGCGGAACGAGCCTGGCCGGAGGTCGGGGCACGATCATCGGGGCGCTTCTCGGGGCGGCACTGATGGGCAGCTTGAACAATGGCATGAGCCTGATGAACGTCCCGACCTTCTACCAGGACACGGCTCGTGGGGTCGTCCTCCTCGTTGCGGTCGCTCTGGACGTCTCCAGCCGTCGACGACGATGAACGAAACGCGCGGGCGGGCCGAGCGACCGGCGCCGAGGAGAACCTGATGACCGACCTGCCGGCGACCGAGCGGCCGCCCTTCGTCCCTGCACCGGATCGCTATGACGCGATGCCGTACCGACCAGTCGGGCGGAGCGGGCTGACCCTGCCCGCCATCTCGCTCGGGCTCTGGCAGAACTTCGGCGAGGACCGGCCACTGGCGGTCCAGCGCGCGATCGTCCGGCTGGCGTTCGACCGCGGGATCACACACTTCGACCTGGCCAACAACTACGGTCCCCCGTTCGGATCGGCCGAGGAGACGTTCGGGCGAATCTTCGCCTCGGACCTCCGGCCCTATCGCGACGAGCTCGTGATCAGCACGAAGGCCGGCTGGGACATGTGGTCCGGACCGTACGGCAACGGCGGCTCGCGCAAGTACCTCCTGGCCAGCCTCGACCAGAGCCTGAAGCGGATGGGCCTCGACTACGTCGACATCTTCTACAGCCATCGGGTCGACCCTTCGACACCCATGGAGGAGACGCTCGGTGCGCTCGACACGGCCGTCCGATCCGGCAAGGCCCTGTACGCCGGCATCTCGTCGCACTCGGCCGAGCGGACGCGCGCGGCGGCCGCGATCCTGGCCGATCTGGGCACGCCACTCCTGATCCACCAACCCTCGTACTCGATGCTGAATCGCTGGATCGAAGGCGGCCTGCTCGACGTCCTCGGCGAAACCGGCGTGGGCTGTATCGCGTTCACGCCACTCGCCCAGGGACTCCTGACCGACAAGTACCTCGGCGGGGTCCCGGCTGGCTCGCGCGTGACGGCCGCGGGCTCGTTCGATCGAGACTTCCTGAACGACGAGAACCTGGCCAAGGTCCGGGCCCTGAACGAGATCGCGCGGAGTCGCGGCCAGTCCCTCGCCCAGATGGCGATCGCCTGGATCCTGCGCGACCCGCGGGTGACGTCAGCGGTTGTCGGGGCGAGCTCGGTCGAGCAGCTGGCCGACACGCTCGGCGCGCTCGATCGGCTGGACTTCAGCCCGGACGAGCTGGCAGAGATCGACCGCCACGCAACGGAGAGCAGCGTCAACCTCTGGGCGGAGTCCGGGACCGCCTGACGAGTCAGCCGGCCGGGCGAGGTGCGCGTCGAGGCGCTGGAGCGCGATCAGGACGATCGCAGCCAGGTGAGCACCGCCAGCACGCGTCGGTGATCGTCCGCGTCCGGCTCGAGGCCGAGCTTGCTGAGGATGATCCGGACGTGGCCCTCGACCGTCTTCTCGGTCAGGCCGAGCAGCTCCCCGATCGCCCGGTTGGAGCGACCTTCGGCCATCGCCTCGAGCACGTCGCGTTCGCGTGGAGTGAGCTCGTCGAGCGGTCCCGGCGGCCGGCCCCTGCCAAGGAGCGTGGCGACGACGTCGGGGTCGACGACCGAGCCGCCGCTGCCGACCCGCTGGATCGCGTCGACGAACTCCGCGAGGTTCCCGACCCGGTCCTTCAGCAGGTAGCCGATCCCGTGTGGCGAGTCCCGGAGGAGGCGCAGGACGTGGCGCGTCTCGACGTCCTGCGACAGGATCAGCAGCCCGATCGCCGGGTCCGCCTCGCGGATCCGGAGGGCCGCATCGAGCCCCTCGGTCGTGCGCGTCGGCGGCATCCGGACGTCGACGATCGCGACGTCCGGCCGGTCAACGGCGATCGCGGCCAGGAGCGCATCGCCGTCCGCCACCTGCGCGATGACCTCGAGACCAGCGGCGGCGAGCGCGGCGGCGAGCGCCTCCCGGAAGAGCGCGGCGTCGTCGGCGAGGATCAGGCGCATGGCAGCTCCGCCCGGATCGTCGTGCCGCTGCCCGGCTCGCTCGCGATCGTGAGGCGGCCGCCGATCGCCGCGACCCGGTCGTCCAGCCCGCGGAGCC
>JALYPW010000456.1 GCA_030856145.1 Chloroflexota bacterium
GTCCCCGGCGAGCCCGGCGAGCCCGGCGGTGACCCGGGCGGGCTGGCCGCGACGGCGACCGAGGCTCCGGGTGACGCCGAGCTGCCCGAGCTCCCGCGCCCGAGAAGCGTCGTGCCCCCGGCCAGGAGCGCGAGCGTCGCGATGAACACGACCGCAAGCAGCCCGATCTGGCGCGCCGCGGAACCACGATTGCTCATTCGGGAAGCCTACCGGCCCGATGCGCTCTCGCCCCAACGGCCCAGCCGCGCAACGCCGGCGCAGCTCAGCCGGCGGCCTCGCGCAGAGCGCGCTCGAAGGCGGGCGTCGTCGCGTTGCCGAGCAGCCGCTCGAAGTGCTCCCCGGCGTAGGCGACGAAGTCGACGTCGAGCGTGCTGATGCCCTGCTGGAGAACGCCCCACATCGCCTCGCGGAAGTCGGACATCGTGCGCATCAGTGTCAGGCGGGCGAGGCGGTCCGGTCGGACGTCGCCCTCATACGCGCGCAGGACCTCGGCGTCCTCGTCGGGTGTCAGGCCGTGGTTCACCGAGAAGTTGCCAAGGTCGAAGAACGGGTCGCCCATTCCGGCGTACTCCCAGTCAACGATCCGGATCCGGGCCCCGTCGTCGATGAAGTTCGCGTTGAGCAGGTCGTTGTGGCACGGCCGCATCTCGAGCGGGTTGGAGAGCAGGGCGAGCTCGATCCGCCGGGCGAACGCCTGGGCCAGGTCGTACTCCGGGACGATCCGGACACCGCGCGCCGCCGCGAGGGCGCGATACGCCTCGACGATCCGAAACGGAATGAAGAGCCCCGGGATCGGCGGGCCATCGTGGATCCGACGGAGTGACTCGCCGACCCGGCGAATCGTCTCTGCCTGATGAACGGCCGCGTCGGACACGGGCGAACCGACGATGAACCGAGTGACGAGGTACCCCTCGGGCCGGATGAATGCGCTGACCTCGGGCCCGACTCCCACCCCAGCCGCCGCGACCGTCGCAGCGTGCTCGACCTCGCGGCTGATCCCGAGCAGGTGGGTGTCGTTGCCGGCCAGGCGGATCACCCAGCGCTCCGTCCGCCCGGTGGCGACCACGAGGAAGTTGCGGTTCGTGATTCCGCCGCTCAGGGCGGTCAGCGTCAGTTCGGCGCCGGCCAGCTCCGGGACGCGCTGCATTGCCGAGACGAGCTGGTCGCGCAGCTCGCCGTGAAGCGGCTCCTCGTCGGAATTCACGGCCGCGCTCCCGACATCACGGGGCGGCGCGCCGGTTCCCCGGCACGCCGCCCGAACGGCGATGACCGTGGCTCGATCAGCTGATCAGCGCCTCGCCGGTGGCGAGGTCGGCCTCGACCGCGTCGGCGCGACCGCGCTGGGCGACGAGGTAGTAGAGCGCTCCGACACCGACGACCACACCGACAAGAGCCTCGAACACGGGGATCGCCGGCAGGCCATCGAGGACATTGCCGCCCCAGCTCAGGAACGTGTTGATGAATGGGTTGGACAGTGCCCGGAGGTCCGTCCCGAAGTCGCCGAACAGGTTCGGCGCCGCCCACAGGCCGATGTTCACGATCATGAAGCCGCCGTACAGCAGCGCGACGAGATTGATGATCGTGCCCCAGCTACCGAGCTTGAACCACGCACCCTGGCGTGGCCAGCCCTTGGTCCGGGCCACGAATACGCCGAGATTGCAGAGGAAGTAGCTCAGATAGATCATCCCGGTCGCCGCGATCGCCAGGGTGGCCGCGCCGAGCGGTCCGGTCAGGACGATCGGGACGGCGGCCAGGATTCCCACCGCGATGGCCGCGTTGGTCGGGGTCTTGAACGTCTGGTTGACGTGGGCCCACGTCGCGCCGAGCGGCAGCCGCCGGTCGCGACCCATCGAGAACATCAGGCGGGTCGTGGCGCCCTGGATGGCCAGCGTGCAGACGAAGACCGAGGCGAGGATCACGAACAGGTACAGCTCGCCGAAGGTGATCCCGCTGACCAGCTCCTGGTTGAGGTTCTCGGTGATCGTCGTCGCGATCGGGAACCCGAAGGCCTGACCCTCGGCGATCGCGGCGTCGATGTCCTTGAACGAGAGGATGATCGCCAGGAGGAAGACGGCCCCCACGATCCCGGACAGCCAGATCGCGGCCAGGATGCCGCGCGGCGCCTGGCGGCTGGGGTCAACGGTCTCCTCGCCGAATGTCCCGGCGGTGTCGAACCCGTAGACGACGAACAGGGCGATGAACGCGCCGATCAGGAAGATCGCGAACACGTTGCCGTTGGCCGACGACTCGAGACCCCGCGAGTCGAACAGGATCGACGGGCTCTGGTGGTTGAAGAAGAACAGCAGGATCACCGCGAAGACGAGCATCCCGAGGATCTCGGTCGCGACGCCGATGTTGTTGATGATCGACAGCAGCCGGACGCCGAAGGCATTGATCGCAGTCGTGATCACGAGGGTCACCAGGGCCACGAACGCATACATGTTCGTGATCCCCATCGGATCCCTGGACGCGAGGAAGTCGGGGTCGCCATTGATGCCGCCAACGACGAGTGGCACGGTGACCGACACGGCAGTGGTCGTCAGGACGCCCGCCCAGAAGTAGATCCAGCCGGTGAACCATCCGAGCGTTCGGTTGGACAGCCGTTTCGACCATTGGTAGATCGATCCGGCCACCGGGAAGTGGCTGGCCAGCTCGGCGAAGTTCAGGGCGACGAAGGTCTGCCCGAGAATGACCAGCGGCCAGGCCCAGAAGAAGATCGGGCCGGCGAAGCCGATCGCGAGGGCGAAGACCGTGAACGTCCCGGTCGAGACCGAGATGTAGCTGAACGCGACAGCAAAGTTGGAGAGGAAGCCAAGACTTCTCTTCAGCTCCGGCTTGATGCCGAGCGAGCGCAGGTGCGCGTCGTCCCGCTCCGACTGATCCTGGACCGATCCCGCCACGATCTCCTCCTCCTGCTTCCGGACCGGTTCGCGGTCGCGGACTGAACTCCGAGGTGGAACGCGCTGACGCCGGGGATGCGCGGCGCTCCTCCCTCAAGGACGCCGTGCTGCCGCGGAGAATGCGCTCAATCGGATGGCGGCGTCAACGCTGTTGCGCTGCACGCCGACGACCTTGCCTAGGAGTCGAGGTCAAGGAAGGGCTGCGGGTAGACGACCCGGCCGCGGATGTCGGGCTCGGAGCCGGGCCGGCGGCGGACCATCCACGCCTTGTCGATCGCGCCGAGATGCTCCGGCGGCAGGACCCCGATCGAGCGGCCACCAACGAATCCGAGCCGCGGGTAGTAGGTCGGGTGGCCCTGAACGATGACCAGCGGTTCTTCGCGAACGTCGGCGAGGAGCAGCGCCGCCCGCGTCAGCGCGCCGCCGATGCCCCGAGTCTGGTCCGCCGGGAGGACACCGAGCGGCGACAGGAAGAGGATCTGGATCCGGGCTCCGGGCTCGTCCGTCACGAGATCCCCGCGGCTGAGCATGATGTGGCCGACGACCGGGGCTCCCGGCGCATCGGGTCGCCAAGCGACGAGCGACAGCTCCGGCTCGTACCCGGCCGACGCCCGGATCGCGACGACGAGCGGCGCGACCTGCGGATCGCCGAAGGCGGCATCGTGGAGGCGGCCGATCGCCGCGGTCTCGGCCGGATCGGCGCCGTACTCCGGCCGGATCCGGAACCCGTCGCGCTGGTCGAGACCCTCGCCCTCGTTCAGCCGTTGGCTCCGCCCGCGCCGGTCGGCCCGGCGACCGCCTCGCGCAGCCCATCGGGCGGCGGCGTCACCTGCTCGACCGGCCGGATGTAGCCCTCGACCATCTCGCGCGATCCATTGACGCCGAGCTCGGTGAACAGGAACCCGAACTTGCGCCGCTGGGCCGCCAGGATCTCGTCCTTGGTCGCGAGGTCCCAGAGCTGGCGCTTGAACGGCCCGATCGCCTTCTTGCGCGACGTGTAGACGAACTGGGCGTCGGTCTGGCCGACCTTGCGCTCGTCGGCCGCATTGGCGAAGACCCACTGCTCGATCTCGCGGTGGAGCTCGGCCGGGAAGGCGGGATGCTCATAGAGCGCGTTCTGGAACCCGGTCGCGAGGTGGATCTCGGCCGTCTCGACCGCCGGGAAGCGGTGGAACAGCGCCTCGGGCAGGGTCGAGGCTCCGTGCTGGACGGCACCCGCCAGGCCATGTGACCGGGCGACCTCGCCGAGCCGGCGGAGCACATCGAAGTCGAGCTTGACCTCGGCGACGGTGCCGTCGGCCATCGGGATGCCACCGTGGGAGGTGCCGGTCTGGACGCTGACCTTGCTGATCCCGGTCGCGCCCGGCGCACGCGTCTCGAGCTCGCGGTTGAAGCCCTCGAGATAGGCGACGAGCTCCTCCTCGTTCGAGTTCTCCTTGCCGACCTCGCCGATCTCGCCGCCGATGCTGACGGTGACCCCGTCGGTCTCGAGCGAGCGAATCAGGGCGGTCAGCTCGGCGGCCCGGACGTAGTTCTCGCGCTGCTGCTCGTCGCGCGTCTCGAACGAGAGATCGACCAGGGTCGAGCTGTCGATGTCGATGTTCCGGTAGCCGGCGGCGATCGCGAGGCGGCAGGCCCGCCTGATCTCCTCGGTCATCGATTCCGGATCGGCCTGGTACTTCTTCATGTTGAACTGGTAGTGGTCTCCCTGGAGGAAGACCGGCCCGCGCCAGCCCGCGGCGATCGCGCCCGCGAGCACAGCGGTTGCAAAGTCGATCGGTCGCTGGAACGTGTACGTCTGCTCGCTCCGGGCGATCTCGATGATCACCGCCCCGACGTCGGCGGCATGTGCCGTCTCATAGATCGTCCGGGCCATGTCGAACGTCTGGGCCCGGATGTTGATCGCCGGGACCGTGAAGCCGTTTACCTCACCGCGAGCGCGGGCCATGTACAGCTCGTGGATGCTTGCACTGTGGGCGCCGAGCTCGCGGGCGGCCTCGCGGATCAGCCACTGGGCGGCCGCGATCGTCGCCTCGTCGGTGGCGAATGCCGCGGTCCAGGCGAGGTCGCGGATGACATCGCCCCGGAACGCCGCCTCGTCATCGACGATCAGGCGGTCGCCGTCGAGGTGGGCTGCCGTCCCGAGACGGCCGAGGAGGTCGGGGGCGCGTTCGGAGACGTGCGGCATCGGCGGTGGCTCCTGCGGTAAGCGGGCTGGTCTGCTGCCATGGTAGCCGCCGCATTGGGGAGGCGGCCCGCTCTGTCAGCCAGCCGTCGAGCGCTCGGCCGAGCTCACGTGGCGGCTCAGATGCCGGGCTTCACAACCATCAGGAACACGATGACCACAACGCCGAGACCGAGCATCATCCCGCCGCGCTGGATCTTCTTGACGGTCGCAAGCAGCTCCGGCGGGGGCCCGGCCGGTGCGCCCAACGGGGGCGGCGCGGAGGTCAACTCGATTGCCCGATGGACGGCCTTGCGCTGGACGGTCAGGGCGTACGCGACAAGAGCGATGTAGATGACGATCGAGATGATCAACCACGTTCGGGCCATCACACTCGTGCCCTGGATCAGAATCAGGGCGAGCCCGGTAACTCCCTGGAAGATCGCCAGGGGAAAGACCAGCTTCACTCCGGTCGCCTCGGTCACGCGCATCGCGAAATTGGCGTGCTGCGGCTCGCGGCCACCCATCGCGCCGCTGATGGAGTAGGCGAAGGTCGGTCCGAACGCCAGGATCGCGCCGATGACATGGAGGAACAGGACCCAGGGGAAAAGCTGCATGCGGCCACCCTCATCGCTTCGCTCGCTGCTCCACCTAAGGTCTCGGGGAGGCAAGCGCCAGAACCAATCTACGCCGCCGGGCCATCGGCCGTGACCCGAACTCCGGCCGCTAACCCACGCCGCGCGTCCGGCCCGAGACGAAGTCGACCAGGACGTACTCGCCGAGGTGCTCCGGGGTGGCGTAGAACGCCCGACCGCGGTTCAACCG
>JALYPW010000461.1 GCA_030856145.1 Chloroflexota bacterium
CGGCGCCCACAGTGCGCGCGGCGGGGTCGGGCGCGTCCGCGGCCGTCCGGCGGGCTCGATCGAGCGCGGCCCGCTGGGCCGGGTCGCGGAGCAGCGCCCAGGCGGCATTGATCGCAGTCATCCGCAGGGCGCCCTCGGGGCCGGCGACATCGGGGTGGTATTTCTGGGCAAGTCGGCGATAGGCGGCCTGGATGACCTCGTCCTCGGCCTCCGAGTCGACCTGCAGGATCTTGTACGGGTCGGGCGCGGTCATGGTTGGGGACGGTCGCCGGGATCGTCGGCCACCGCGGCGGGTTCGGCGACGTCGATCGCGGGTTCGACCGTCGCGGGTTCGACCAGTGCCGGTTCGACGATCGTCGGCCGCTCGCGGATCATCGCCAGCGCCTCGTCCGGCGTCGCGGGCACCACATCCACCCGATGGAACACGTAGCGGAACACGTCGCGCGCCGCGGCCGCGATCGGGAGGGCCAGGATGGCCCCGAGGAGGCCGCCGATCGAGCCGCCGACGATGAGGGCGAGCATCACGACTGTCGGGTGGAGCTGGACCGCGTCGCCCTGGATCTTCGGGACGAGGACATTGTTCTCGACCTGCTGGATGATCAGGTAGAGGAGGAGCGCGGCGAGCGCCGGCTGCGTTCCCGCCGTGAGGGCGAGCAGGATCGCCGGAATCGCGGACAGGATGGGGCCGATGATCGGCAGCAGCTCGAACACGCCGGCGATGACCGACAGGACGATCGCGAACCGCCCGAACACCGGGTCCACCGTGACGCTCAGGATCGTCAACCCGATGAACGTGGCGACCCCGACCGTGATCCCGAGGAACAGCTGGCCGCGCAGCCACTGGCCGAAGACACGGAGCGTCAGCGTGCTCACCGCCTGGACGTCCGGTCGCCACTCGGCGGGCAGCGAGCGCTGAGCGGCCTTGACCAGGGCTGGCCGGTCCTTGATCAGGTAGAACGCCCAGACCGGCACGATGATGTAGGCGACGACCGTCCCGAGGAGCCCGGCCGCGACCGTGAAGACCGGCAGGAGCGACGTCGGGTCAATCGCGCCGAGGCCGCTGCCGAGGTCCTTGAGTGCGGCGTCGATCGCGTTCCGGATCGCCGGCGGCAGGTCGAGATGGGCGTACTGGTCGGCGAGCTGGGTCGAGAATCGCGGGAACTCGGTGATGAACGTCGAGATCTCGTCGGCCAGCGGTCGGAGCATGATCCGCAGCCCCTGATAGATCGCGACCGCCGCGACCACGTACACGATCAGGACCGAGATCCAGCGCGGCAGGCCCGTCCTGGACAGGCGCTCGACCGGAATGTCGAGGAGGTAGGCGACGACCAGCCCGACGATGAACGGGCCGAGCGACGACCGGCCGGCATACAGGACGAACCCGATCAGGACGGCGCCGACGATGACGAGGGCGACCCGCGGACTGAGTGGACCCAGCGCCGTCCGCCCCAGCGCCGTCCGCCCCAGCGCCGTCGGCGTGCTGATCCGATCCTCCATCGCTCGGGCAGACTAGCAGACGTGGATCGCGCTCCCCACCCTGCGCCGCCCCCCGCCGAGGTCCGTCAACGCTGGCGCCTGACGTTCGCCCGCGAGCCCGTGCCGGTCGAGGAGGTCGGACGGGCCGCGATCGATGCGTGGCAGGCGACGCTCGCCGCCTCGGGCCTGCCGGCGGCCGGTCTCGAGCCCGGGGGAGCGGGCCGGGCCCGGATCGCGTTCGGAGCGCCGCTGCCGGCTGCGATCCGCGGCGACGCCGAGCTGGCCGATGTCTTCCTGCTCGAGCGACGGCTCGGGTGGCAGGTGCGCGAAGCGCTCGAATCTCGACTGCCTGCCGGTCATCGCTGGGTCGCCGCCGAGAACGTCTGGCTCGGAGCTCCGCCGCTCGCCGGCCGCGTCGCGGCGGCGGACTGGCGCGCGGAGCTCGGGTCGATCGCGGCCGCGGACGACCTCGAGCGACTCCAGGTCGGCGCATATGCCCTGCTCGACGCGCGTGAGCTCCCGCGCATCCGGGCCAAGGGCGGCGAGGAGAAGCGCTACGACCTGCGGCCGCTCCTGGCCGACGTAGCCGTCGACACGACGGGCCCGGTGGCCGCGATCCGATTCCGAACGCGGATCCTCCCCGAGCTCGGGTCCGGCCGGCCGGAGGAGGTGCTGGCGGCGCTGGCCGACGCGGCCGAGGTCGTCCTCGCTGGCGCGCAGATCGTCCGGACCAGGCTGCTCCTGACCGAGGACCTCGCCAGCGAGTGATCCCGCCCAGTCGAAGGCTGCGAGACCGGCCCGCCGGCTCGCTCGTCGTCGATTGACGCTCGGCGGCCTCTCGCCCTACACTCCGTCGTCCGCGTTCGGGCCTGCCCGGCGCTTCTCCCTGTCCGTTGTCGCGGTCGGACCACGACCGCCACGCCAGCGTTTTCGAAGGGTTCCATGTACGCAGTCATCGAGACCGGCGGAAAGCAGTATCGCGTCGAGGTCGGCACCGAGCTCGAGGTCGAGCTGCTCGAGGCCGAGCCGGGCGACAACATCACGATCGACCGGGTCCTCCTCGTCGCCGACGGCGATGAGTCGACGATCGGCCGACCGGTGATCGAGGACGCCGCGGTCCTGGCCGAGGTCGTCCGTCGCGATCGCGGCGAGAAGCTGATCTCGTTCAAGTACCGCCCGAAGGCCCGGAGCCGGGTCAAGAAGGGTCATCGCCAGGAGCTGATGGTCCTCCGGATCACGGACGTGAAGCTCGGCAACAGGAGCGCTGCGGCCGACAAGAAGAAGGCCGACGCGGCCGCGAGGACCGAGCGCCAGCGTCTCGAGGAGGCTGCCGCAAAGCAGGCTGCCGAGGACGCCGCCCTCGCCGACAAGCTCGCGAAGACCGCCGCCGCGAAGGCGCCCGCGAAGGAATCGACCAAGAAGGCCGACTCGGCCGACAAGAAGCCCGCCACGAAGTCGACGGCCAAGGCCGCCAAGCCGGCCGCCAAACCGGCCGCGAAGGCATCGACCGCCAAGGCCGACACGAAGAAGGCCGCGACGCCGCGGGCGAAGACGCAGAGCGGCGCCGCCGATGCGAAACCGAAGAACAGTTCGGCCGCGAAGCCAAAGGCGAAGCCCGCGCCCACGAAGAAGGACGAGTAGACCCCATGGCTCACAAGAAAGCGGGCTCCAGCTCGAAGAACGGCCGCGACTCGGTTGGCCAGCGCCTTGGCGTGAAGGTCGGCGACGGCCAGCTCGTCCCGGCCGGCTCGATCATCGTCCGCCAGCGCGGGATGACCTTCCTCGCCGGCACCGGCACCGGGCTGGGCCGCGACTACACCGTATTCGCGACCCTGACCGGCAAGGTCAAGTTCGAGCACGCCACCAAGAACAAGAAGCGGATCCGGGTCGAGGCCGTCGAAGCTCCGATCACCGCAGCACCAGCCGTCGCGAAGGCGACGGCCAAGAAGTCAGCGGCCCGAACCGAGGCCGCGGCTGCCGAGGCCTGACCGGCCGCAGCCAGTAGCCGGCGATCACCGGCTGGGCCAATTGCCCGGCACGGACGACGTCGGAGGAGAGAGCAATCGTGAAGCCCGACATCCATCCCAAGTATTTCGAGGCCAAGGTCCATTGCGGGTCGTGCGGCCGCGAGTGGACCGTGGGCTCGACCAGCGCCGAGCTGCGCGTCGACGTCTGTTCGCAGTGCCACCCGTTCTTCACCGGCACCCAGAACATCATCGACACGGCCGGTCAGGTCGAGCGGTTCCAGAAGCGCCTGGAGCGTTCCGCCCGGGCCTAGGGTTCGTCCTTCTCACGCGCAACGCCGAACGGCGGGTCCCCGGACCCGCCGTTCTCGATTCTGCTGGGGGAGTGGCCGCGACCGCGGCGACGGGGTGGCGACGGGGTTCGCACGGGTCGTGATACTCGTGGCGGATCACATCCACACGAATGAGCGTGGTCCAATCTCCCAACTGGCCGATCTGAGCCACCTGGGCGTCCGGCCCACGCTCATTCGTGACGGCTTGATATCGGAGAAGGATCAATAGGTGGTGGCGACGGGGTGGCGACGGGCGTGGGGCGAGTCGGAGAGCTGCTCGGGCGGGGGATCCTGCCCCTCGCTCAGGCTCGTCCGCTAGGCTTGGTTCGTGATCGACCCCGCCGACGCGACCCTCTGGCACGGCGACAGCAGAGAGCTCCTGGCGCGCGTCGCCGACGCCAGCGTTGACCTGATCTGCACCGACCCGCCGTACAACCTCGGCGGCTACTCGACCGGCAACATCGACATGAGCTGGCGGAAGTCGTTCAACAATGACGTCGCCGACTGGGACCACGCCTTCGAGCCGGCGGAGTGGCTAGCCGAGTTCCGGCGCGTTCTCAAGCCCACGGGCACGCTGTTCGCCTTCACGAGCTACAACCTGCTCGGCCGCTGGCACGAGGTGTTCGACCCCGTGTTCGACACGTTCCAGTTCGTCGTCTGGCACAAGACGAACCCGCCGCCGAAGCTCCGCCGGGCCGGATTCCTGAATTCGTGCGAGCTGATCGTCGCGTGCTGGGACAAGGGCCACACCTGGAACTTCGGCCGGCAGCGCGACATGCACAATTTCATCGAGGGTCCGATCTGCGGCGGCAGGGTGCGGACGAAGGATCCGGTCCACCCGACCCAGAAGCCGCTTCGGGTGCTCCGCCAGCTCGTGGAGTGGGGCTCGAACCCGGGCGATCTCGTGCTCGACCCGTTCATGGGCGTGGGCTCGACCGGAGTGGCGGCCCTGGAACTGGGCCGGCGCTTCATCGGGATGGAGCTGGAGCCCGGCTATGTCGAGGCAGCGCGCCGCCGGGTCGAGGCGATCGTGCCGCGGCTCGCGGTCGAGGACGCTGCGCCGGCGGTCTGACGCCGGCCAGGGACCCGCCCGATCCCCGCCACCCCGCTAGACTTCCCGAATGCCTCGTTACTCCTACGGCGGTCAGGCCCTGATCGAAGGGGTCCTGATGCGCGGTCGCGACGCGATCGCGGTCGCCTTCCGTCACCCCGACGGCCGGATCGTGTACGCCACCGAACGGCTCGACTCCGGCTTCCACGGCTCGCATTGGGCACGCCTTCCACTCCTGCGCGGCCTGATCGTTCTCTACGAGACGCTCGTCGTCGGCACGCGCTGGCTCGTCCGGAGCGCATCGCTGCAGGCCGTGGGTGAGGAAGGCGAGGAGAGCGTCGAGCTCGGCAAGGGCTCCATCATCGTCATGCTCCTCATCACGTTCGCCGCGGCGATCGGGCTCTTCACGCTCCTCCCGCTGTTCCTGTCGAGCGTCGCGACGTCCGGATCCAAGGAGGGCTGGGCCCAGCCCGCGCTCGAAGGCGTCATCCAGGTGGCGATCTTCCTTGGCTACCTGACCTTGGTCGGACGATCGCCGGACATCCGGCGCGTCTTCCAGTACCACGGCGCCGAGCACATGACGATCCATGCCCTCGAGGCGGGCGACCCGCTCGTCGTCGACACCATCCGCCGGTACCCGACCGCCCATCCCCGCTGCGGGACGGAATTCCTCGTCGTGGTCATCGCCCTGTCGATCATCGCCTTCAGCCTGGTCGGCAAGCAGGAGCCACTCGTGATGATCGGCAGCCGGATCGTGCTCATCCCGGTCATCGCGGCGGTCGGCTACGAGATCCTGAAGTGGGGCGCCCGGCATCGCGGCAACGCGATCGTCCGGACGATCATGTACCCCGGAATCCTCGTCCAGATGATCACCACCAAGCAGCCGACGCTGGACTTGATCGAGGTCGCGATCGTCTCGATGGAGCAGGCCCTCGAGGCCGACGGCGAGGCCCTCCCGGCCGGCTCCGGCACGCTCGCCCGCGATCCGCTCGAGCTGCCCGGCAAGACGGCCAGTGGTGAGTCGACGGGCGACGGGGCCCGGAGCGACGGGGCCCGGAGCGACGGGGCCCCCGGCGTCCCGGTCACGATCGATCCGCCGCTGCCGGGAGCATGAGCGGCGACGCCGATCGGACCGGCCTGGACGCCCGCCTCCGGGAGGTCGTCGGCCAGTACGAGGAGGTGCAGGCGGAGCTGTCCACCCCGGAGGTCTCGCGCGATCCCGATCGGATCCGGACCCTGGGCCAGGAACTGTCCCGGCTCGAGCCGGTCGTCCAGGCGTTCCAGTCGCTCGAGGCCACCCGGACCGAGCTCGTCGGCGCGCGCGAGATGCGCGACGGCGCCGACGCCGATCCCGAGATGAAGGCGATGGTCGCCGACGAGATCGACCGCCTGTCGGCTGACGAGAACCGGCTGCTCGAGGAGATGAAGGTGCTCCTCCTGCCGCGCGACCCGAACGACGACCGCGACGTGATCCTCGAGATCCGGGCCGGCGCCGGCGGCGACGAGGCGGCCCTGTTCGCCGCCGAGCTCTATCGGTTGTACGTCCGCTACTCCGAGCGCCACCGGTTCACGCCCGAGCTCATCAGCCTCAACGAAACGGGCATCGGCGGGATCAAGGAGGCGATCGTCCAGATCCACGGCGACGGGGCGTGGAGCCGGCTCAAGTTCGAGGGCGGCGTCCATCGCGTCCAGCGGATCCCCGCGACCGAGTCGTCGGGCCGGATCCACACCTCGACCGCGACCGTGATCGTCCTGCCCGAGGTCGACGAGGTCGAGATCGAGATCGACGAGGAGCGGGACATCCGGATCGACGTGAAGCGCTCGTCGGGGCCCGGCGGGCAGTCGGTGAACACGACCGACTCGGCGGTCCGGATCACCCACTTCGAGAGCGGGCTCGTCGTCGAGATCCAGGACGAGAAGAGCCAGCACAAGAACAAGGCCAAGGCGCTGGCCGTGCTCCGTTCGCGGCTGTACGACCGCCAGCAGGCGAAGCAGCGTGAGGCCGATTCGGTCGCCCGCAGGTCGATGGTCGGTGGTGGCGACCGGTCGGAGAAGATCCGGACGTACAACTTCCCCCAGGACCGCCTGACCGACCACCGGATCGGGCTCGACCTGTCGGCCCTGCCACGGGTCATGGACGGCGACATCGATCGGCTGATCGACGCGCTGATCATGGCCGACCAGGCCGACCGCCTTGCCGAGATCACGGGAGGCGACGATGCCGCAGCGACCTGACGCGCCCCAGACCCCCAACGTCGAGCCCGAGGCCGCGCCTGCGCCCCGGCGACCCGTGACGGCTCCGTCCGGAGAGGCCGGCGGCGTCACCTTCGTCGAGCCGCGCCTCGTCACGATCGAGCAGGCGACCGATCTCGGCTCGGTCCAGGTCCTGAAACATGGCAACCTCTACCTGCTGACCGACCCGTTCGGCGACATCCATCCCGATTCGCGGGGTCTCGGCCTGTATCGGTCCGACACCCGTCTCCTGTCGTGCCTCGTCCTGCGCGTCGGCGGCGTCCGACCGGTCCTCCTCCAGGGCTCGATGGGCGCCAACTACCGGGGCTCGATCCAGCTCACGAACCCGAGCGTCGATCGCAACCAGGACGACAAGGTCCATCCCGCCGATGCCGTCGCGGGCCGGACGATCGGGATCTCGCGCGATCGCCTGATCGGCGTCGACGGCATGGAGGAGCGCGTCCGGATCGTCAACCACGCCGAGCGCGAGCTGGAGTTCGAGGTCGAGCTGGAGCTCGGCACCGACTCGGCCGACATCTTCGAGGTCCGTGGCTATCCCCGTCCCGAACGGGGGGCCCTCCTGCCGATCGCCCTGACCTCGACCCGGGCGACGTTCCGCTACGACGGCCTCGACGGGATGCGCCGCTCGACTCATGTCGCGTTCTCCGATCCGGGCCAGGCGTTCGGGCCGACCGACGGACGAGCCCGGGGTCCGATCGCGAAGGGCGGCTCGGTTCGCTTCTCGTGGGACGTCCGGCTCGGCCCGGGTGAACGGCGCGACCTGACCTGGACGATCTGGTCCGACGCGATGCGGGTCGGGCCGGGGCGGGCCGGCGGTGACAGCGCGGCGCCGACCGCCGAGCGGGCGATCCTTGCCGGCCCGGCCGCAGCGACGACCGCCCTGACCGCGAGCAGTGCGGTCGTCCTGTTCCCCGAGCCGCCCCGGGTCAGCGCCGATGACGGCGCGACGGCCTACCACGCCTGGAGCCGCGGCACGACGGCCATCTCGACCGACCACGAGCTGTTCAACCTGACGCTCGCCCGGTCGCTCGCCGACCTCCGCCTCCTGATCAACGACGGTCCCGGCCCGGACCAGCGCTACGTCTCGGCCGGTGTGCCGTGGTTCACGACCCTGTTCGGGCGAGACGCCCTGATCGCGTCGCTCCAGTCCCTCGCGTTCCGGCCCCAGATCGCGATGGAGACCCTGGCTGTCCTCGCCGCCTACCAGGCGACCAAGATCGATGACTGGCGGGATGCCGAGCCTGGCAAGATCCTGCACGAGCTCCGGATGGGTGAGATGGCCGGGGCCGGCGAGCTGCCCCACACCCCGTACTACGGCTCGGTCGACTCCACGCCGCTCTGGCTGATCGTGTTCGGAGCGACGTTCGACTGGACCGGCGACCGGGCGTTCGTCGACCGTCTCTGGCCGAATGCGATGGCCGCATTGGAGTGGATCGACCGTTTCGGCGACAAGGACGGCGATGGGTTCGTCGAGTACGAGCGGCGGTCGAGCCGCGGACTGCTCAACCAGGGCTGGAAG
>JALYPW010000464.1 GCA_030856145.1 Chloroflexota bacterium
CCCAGGGGCTCGCCGGCCAGGAAGCGACGCTCGCCGCCGCTGGCGTGATCCTGGCCCCGAGCAACGCGCGGGCGGCGAGGATCGCCGCCGACATCGCGGCGCGGGTCGTCGGGAACACGGCACAGACGGCCGATGCCGCCGGAGCTGCCGGCGCGCACGTGGGGGCTCGCGCGTGAGTGACGCCGGCCCGTTCAACCTCTATCCGGACGGCCTTCGTGCGGTCAACGTCGGCCCGGACATGTTCGCGGCCCCGCTCGCCGCGCACGGTGTGACCGTGGCCGCACTCGAATGGCGCCCGCCGGCCGATGGTGATCGCGAAGTCGGCCTGCTCCTCGCCCGTCTCGAAGACGACCCCGACGATCCGATCGGTCGGACGGTTTCGGCTGCGAATACCCAGGCGGTGGAGCGGCTCCTGGCTGCGCAGCCGATGCTCGTCGACGTCGCGCCGGCCGCCGCCGCACTTGGGTTGGGGGAGCGCCAGCTGCTCCATGCCGGTCCGCCGATCGAGTGGGACCGGATGGCCGGGCCCGTGCAGGGCGCCGTCATCGGAGCGATCCTCTTCGAGGGCTGGGCGATCACCCCGGAGGACGCGACCGAGATGGCCGCTTCGGGCCGGATCGGGCTATCGCCGTGCCACGACCGTGGCGCGGTCGGGCCGATGGCCGGCGTCATCAGCCCGTCCATGCCGGTCGTCGTCGTGGAGAACACCGCCGCTGGGACGCGCGGCCACGCCACCCTCAACGAAGGGCTCGGCAAGGTCCTCCGATTCGGCGCATACGACGCGTCGGTCATCGAGCGACTACGGTGGATGGCGGACGTGCTCGGGCCGGCCCTGGCCGCAGCTATCCGCGTGGGCGGCCCGATCGACCTGCGAAGCCTGACCGGTCAGGCGCTCCAGATGGGCGACGAGGGCCACAACCGCAACATCGCGGCGACGTCGCTCTTCACCCGGGCGATCGCGCCGCACCTCGTCCGTTCGGCGCCCGCCACGACGGCGGCCGCCGTGCTCGACTTCCTCCGCGGCAATGACCACTTCTTCCTCAACCTGTCCATGGCGGCGTGCAAGTCGGCCCTCGACGCGGCTCACGGGATCGAGGGGTCAACGGTCGTCACGGCGATGTCCCGAAACGGGGTCGACTTCGGGATCCGGTTGTCCGGGACGGGCGACACGTGGTTCACGACGCCGGTCGGTGTGCCGGACGGGCTCTACTTCCCGGGCTACGGCCCAGACGATGCCAACCCGGATCTGGGCGATAGCGCGATCACCGAAACATTCGGCATCGGTGGGTTCGCGATGGCCGCCGCACCGGCGATCGTCCGGTTCGTCGGCGGAAGCCCCGCCGATGCGCTCGAGTTCACGCGCCTGATGGGCCGTATCACGCTGGCCCACAACCCCTCGTACCAGCTGCCGCCGCTCGGCTTCGTCGGGACACCGACCGGGATCGATGCACGCCGCGTCGTCGACTCCGGGATCGCGCCGGTCATCAATACCGGGATCGCCCATCGGCAGGCGGGGATCGGACAGATCGGCGCGGGGGTCGCCAGGGCGCCGATCGCCTGCTTCATGGCAGCGCTCACCGACCTTGCCGGGCGGCTCGGGGCAGGAGCCGGCGCGGGCACGCTCAGCGCGGCTGCGGCCTCGGCCCCGGGATCGGAGGCGTAGCCGTGGACCGCCGGGCCGTGATCGCCATCGGGGGGAACGCCCTCATCCTGGACGGCCAGCGCGGCACGATCGCCGAGCAGTACGAGAACGCACGCGAGACCGCGCAGCACATCGCCGCTCTCGTCGCCACGGGCTGGGGCGTCGTCGTGACCCACGGAAACGGCCCGCAGGTCGGCTTCATCCTGCTCCGATCGGAACTCGTGCCCGACGATGCACCGGTCCCGCGGCTCAGCCTGGAAATGTCGGTCGCCGACTCGCAGGGAGGGATCGGCCACATCCTTGGCCAGGCGCTCCTCAATGAGCTGGGCGCACGGGGCCTGCCGGACCGCGTGGTGTGCGTCCTTACCCACGTCGTCGTGGACGAAGCCGACCCGGCGTTCGGCGCCCCGACGAAGCCGATCGGACCGTTTTACACGCGCGAGCAGGCGGACGAACGGATCGCACGGAATGGCTGGACGATGATCGAGGACGCGGGTCGCGGCTATCGCCGTGTCGTCGCATCGCCCGAGCCGATCCGGATCGTGGAGGGCGCGCAGATCCGGGCGCTCGTCGACGCGGGGTTCGTCGTCATCGGCGTCGGTGGCGGAGGGATCGCCGTCGTCGAGTCGGCGCCCGGGCAGTATCGCGGCGTGGAGGCGGTCATCGACAAGGACCGTGCATCGGCGCTCCTGGCGGCGAGCCTGGGCGTCCCGCTCCTCGTCCTCTCGACGGGCGTCGAGCAGGTCGCGGTCCACTTTCGGCAGCCCGATGAGCGCTGGCTCGCTCGGATCAGCGCGACGGAGGCCGCCCACTACCTGGCGGATGGCGAGTTCCCGAAGGGATCGATGGGCCCCAAGATCGAGGCGGCGATCCGCTTCCTCGAGCATGGCGGGCAGGAGGTCCTCATCACCACCCCGGCGTCACTCGAGCGCGCCATCGCCGGGGAGACGGGCACAAGGATCGTCCCGGACGAAGGGCACGCACGACAGCGATGAAGGAGGCGAGGAACATGATCTCGGCCAGGGCGGAACCATACGAGTTCGCGTTCGATCCACAGAAGACGGCACTGCTGATGATCGATTTCCAGCGTGACTTCGTCTATCCGGGCGGGTTCGGCGAGTCGCTCGGCAACGACACGTCGTTCCTGCTCAAGGCGCTTCCACCCGCGGCGAGGGTGCTCAACGCCTGTCGGGCGGCCGGGATCTTCGTCATCCACACCCGCGAGGGTCACAGGTCGGACCTGTCCGACCTGCCGGTCGCCAAGTACGAGCGCGGCCAGCCGTCCCTCCATATCGGCGATCCCGGTCCGATGGGGCGACTCCTGGTCCGTGGCGAGTACGGCCACGACATCGTGGAGGAGGTCTACCCGATCGATGGCGAGCCGATCGTCGACAAGCCCGGCAAGGGCGCCTTCTACGCGACCGACATGGATGCGATTCTCAAGACGCGCGGGATCCGCTACTTGATCGTGTGCGGCGTGACGACGGAGGTCTGTGTCCAGACGAGCGTCCGCGAGGCCAACGACCGCGGCTACGACGCCCTCGTCCTCGCCGACTGCGTCGGCTCGTACTTCCCGGAGTTCCAGCGGGTGGCGCTCGAGATGATCAAGGCCCAGGGCGGCATCTTCGGCTGGGTGGGCGACTCGTCTGCGTTCCTGGAGGTCCTCGGGAGCGTGTACCCGGCGGCGGCC
>JALYPW010000466.1 GCA_030856145.1 Chloroflexota bacterium
ACTCGTACACGAGCGTGATCGAGACGGCGACGCGCAAGACCGCGGCGAGCATCGCCGTCCCGAACGTCTATGACTTCTCGGACGAGAAGGCCGACCGCATCGCGACCGCGGCAGCCGCGGCGTTCGAGCGCCGAGTCGCACCGATCAACGCCGCGCTCGAGCCGGGCGTTGAAGCGGCCGACAGGGCGACCCTGCTCGGATCGGTCGATCTCCTCACCGAGCCGACCCGGACGATCCTGGCCGGGCTCGACCTCGAGGGTTGGACGAAGGTCCGGGAGCAGGCTGCGGCCGTCCTCGACACAACCGAGCGCAATCCCCTCAAGGACACAGAGGTCGAGACGACTCGGGCCGGGCTGTCGGGCAAGATCATCGGCCTGGACCGGGCGGGCCGCACCCTCGCAGTCGAGCTGATCGCGCCGCTCGTCCAACCGAACTCGTCGTTCAGCATGGAGCTGACCAATGCCGCCCGGGCGAAGGCAGCCAGCGACATTCCGGACGTGATCACGTCGTACGCCCAGGACGAGACGATCGTGCTGAAGGGCCAGAAGATCACCCCCGAGATCCTCGAAGCGATCGAGTGGTTCGGCCTCACCAGTGCCCGCGCTGACCTGGCGCGGCTCGGCGGCTGGTTCCTGTTGTCGGCCATGATCGTCGGCATCCTGCTCGGTTGGGTCTGGCGATTCCGCCGCCAGCTCTGGCACCGCACGAACGCCCTGGTCCTGATCGGGCTGATCGTGGTCGCGACGACGCTCCTCCTGAAGCTCACCGCGGGGCGGCCGGGCCTGCCGTTCATCCTGCCCGTGGCGGCCGCCGGAATGCTCCTCGCGATCCTGCTGGATTCAGGCGTGGCCGTGATCGTCGTCGGGATGCTCGCCCTGCTCGGTGGCGCCGCGAACGGGACGACCGGCTCGCTCGAGCTGACCGCCTACATCTTCCTCGGCAGCCTGGCCGGGATCGTCGCCATCCGGCGCGGCGACCGGTTCCAGGTCTTCATCCAGGCCGGCCTCGCGGTCGCGATCGTCAACGTCCTGGTGGTCGCCACGTTCGGCTTCCTCGGGCTGCACGATGCGCGTGGCGTCCTGGAGCTGATGGCGGCGTCGCTGTTGAACGCGGCGGGCTCCGCCGTGGCCGCGGTCGGGACGTTCGCGGTCCTCGGCAGCGTGTTCGGGATCCTGACCGTCTTCCAGCTGCTCGAGCTGGCCAACCCGTCCCAGCCACTGCTCCGGCGGTTGCTCGTCGAGACCCCGGGCACGTACCACCACTCGCTGATGGTCGGCAATCTCGCCGAGCGCGCGGCGGAGGCGATCGGCGCCGATCCTCTCCTGACCCGCGTGGCGGCCTACTACCACGACATCGGAAAACTCTCGAACCCGCTCGCGTTCATCGAGAACCAGGCCGGAGGCGAGAACGTCCACGACCAGCTCGACCCCGAGGTGTCGGCCCAGATCCTCAAGCAGCACACGGCCGACGGGATCGACATCGCGTACAAGGCGAAGCTGCCGAAGAGCCTGATCGCGTTCATCCCGCAGCACCACGGGACCGCGACGATGAGCTACTTCCACGCCCGGGCGAAGGGCGCGGCCGCCGAGCCGTTCGGTGGCCTCCAGACCGCCGAGGGAGCCAAGGCCGCGGCCGCAGTCGACGAACGCAAGTTCCGTCACTCCGGCCCCAAGCCGCAGTCGCGCGAGGCTGCCCTGATCATGCTCGCCGACGGCGTCGAGGCGTCGGTCCGCTCGCTCGCCTCACGCGACGAGCCAGCGATCCGGGCGATGGTCGCTCGAATCATCGAGGAGCGAATGAGTGACGGCCAGTTCGACGAGTGCGACCTGACTCTGCGCGACGTCGAGAAGATCAAGGAGGCGTTCGTCCACCAGCTCCTCGGGATGTACCACCAGCGGATCGCGTATCCCCAGAACAAGGTGGTCGAGCTCGAGTCGCGGCGCGGGACGGGGACCGGGGGGCCCGGCACCGGAGCGTGACGGCGACCTACATCGCGCCGTGGCGGATCGACATCATGACCCGCGACACCGTCACCGACGCCCACCGCGACCGGCGTCCGATCGCCACTGCGCCGCTCGCCCGAGCCATCGCTGCCGCGCTCGGCGCCGCCGGTGCGCCCGCGCCGGCCTCGGTCGGCCTGATCCTTTCCGATGACGCGGAGCTGGCGTCGCTCAACGAGACCCATCTCGGCCACGAGGGCCCGACCGACGTCCTGTCGTTTCCGCTCCTGCCGCCGGAGGCCTTTCCGCCTCACGACGGCGACCCGAATCGCGGCCGGGAGCCGCGAGCCGGCGACGCCGCGCTCTTCGCCGGGCCGCCCGGCCGGCGCATCCACCTCGGCGACGTCGTTGTCTCAGTGGAGCGAGCCCGCGAGCAGGCCGAGC
>JALYPW010000486.1 GCA_030856145.1 Chloroflexota bacterium
GGTCAGGTGGGTCGTGGCGATCGTGGCCGCCGCCGCGGCCGTGCTGCTGGCGGCCAGCGTCCCGCCGACGATGCAGCGTGGCTCGCGATGGCCGGGCTCGGTGTCGCGGTAGCGGGTGTCGATCAGCGGATGCGGCTGGTCGAGGACGTGGTGCCGGGCGCCCGCCACCTCGACGAGGTCGTCATCGGCCGCCCGCGGCAACCCAACGGCGAAGCCGGCGGCGAGCGGCTCGCGGCCGAGGATCGCATTGCCCCAGCTCGCCATCCCGATCGCCCGCCCGGTCTCCGGCTCCACGAGTTGGAATGAATGGGTCGCTGCGTATCGGACGGCCCACCCAGTCAGGCGCGCCAGCTCGGCCGGCTGGTCGTGAACGTCGCCGTCCGGAGTCATGATCGTGACCTCCTGAAGCGTCACGTAATCCGGTTCGAGGCTGGCCAGGACGTCTGCGATCCGTTCGAGCCGGTCACGCCGGACGTGCCGCCACCATGCCGGCGGAAACGGCTCACCCGGCCCGATCGCAGCTCGGATGTTCCAGGTGACGACCCGCAGGCGGGCCGCCGGTTCGCCCGATGCGCCGGCCAGGGACCCGGAGTCGGCTACTTGACCGAGCCCGCGAGGAGGCCCTGAACGAAGTAGCGCTGGAGGCTGAAGAACACGACCAAGGGCACGATCATCAGCAGGAACGCCGAGGCGGCGAGGAGGTGCCACTCCGTCCCGTACTGCGACAGGAGCCCGTTGATCTGGCGGGTCAGCGGGTTGTTCGCCGCGTTCTGGACGAACACGAGGGCCATCAGGAGATCGTTCCAGACCCACAGGAACTGGAAGATGCCGTAGGCCGCGATCGCCGGCACAGACAGCGGCACGACGATCGTCCGGAACACCCCGAGCGTCGAGGCGCCGTCAATCCGGGCAGCCTCGATCAGGTCGCGCGGCAGCGTGATGAAGAAGTTTCGGAGCAGGAAGATCCCGAACGGCAGTGCGAACGCGGTGTGGGCCAGCCAGATCCCGATGAAGTTCCGGGTGAACCCGAATGGGGCGAACAGCTGGAGGACCGGGATGAACGCGACCTGGGCCGGGATCATCATCAGCCCGATGACGATCAGGAACAGGGTGTCTCGGAACCTGAAGTTGATCCACGAAAACGCGAACGCCGCAAGCGAGGCGATCGTCAGTGGCAGGAGCGTCGACGGGACCGCGATGATCACGTTGTTGATGAACGCCTGGAGCATTCCCTGGGAGTTGATCACGGTGGTGTAATTCTCGGTCGTGAACCGGAGGGTCGACAGGATCTCCCACCAGCCCGTCGCCTGGATGTCCGAGCGCGGCCGGAACGAGGTCACGAGGAGGCCGATCGTCGGCGCCAGCCAGATGATCGCGACGATTCCCAGGGCGATGTTGATCGGGGTCTTGTTCAGGGCCTTGACGATCCGTCCGCTGAGGGTCGTTGGACGCTCCTCGATCGCCGGACCGGCGATGACGTCGGGGGTGCCGCTCACGTGACCGAGTCCGTTCGGAAGCGACGGATGTTGTAGAGCATGATCGGGGTCATGATCAGGAGCATGACCATCGCGACGGCTGCGCCCTTGCCGAACAGGCCGCCGGGAAACGACTCCTGGTACATCGTGAACGCGATGACCCGGCTCGACGTGCCCGGCCCGCCGTTCGTCAGAACGTAGGGCAGATCGAATAGTTTGACGACGTTCACGGTCAGGGTGACGGCAAGGACCGAGATGGGCAGGCTGACCATCGGCAGGATGATCCTGCGGAACACCTGGATCTCGTTCGCGCCGTCAACTCGGGCGGCCTCGATGATCTCGGTCGAGATGCTCTTGATCGCGGCCGACAGGATGACCGTCGCGAACCCGACCGAGCCCCAGATTCCGACCGCGATGATCGACGCGTTGACGAAGCCGGGGTCGCCGAGCCAGGAGATCGGGCCGATGTCGAAGATCCCGAGGATGGCGTTGAGAAGTCCCGTCTTGGCGTCCGGGGCGTAGACGAAGGCAAAGATCACCGCCAGAGCCGTCGCAGCGATCGCCATCGGCAGGAACACGATCGATTTGATGATCGACTCGTAGCGGACTCGCGACGCCATGACCGCGATGACGAGCCCGAGGAAGATCACGATCGAGGTGTAGAAGATCAGCCAGAGGACGTTGTTGAACAGGGCGCCGCTCGGCGGGAACGTCCCGAAGTTGATGAAATTCGGGTCCTTCGTGAACAGGTTGATGTAGTTGTCGAAGCCGACCCAGTTGCTGAACTCGCCGCGCCGACCGCGGTTGAAGCTCAGCAGGAATGTGTAGATCGTCGGATAGACGAGGAAGATTCCGAGCAGGAAGACGGTCGGCAGCAGGAACAGCAGGGCAACCTTGGAGTTGCTGTTCTCGACCTTCGGCGGCTTGCGCGGCTTGGCGCCAGCCGCAATGACGGGCGGTTGCGCGACGCCAACGGTCTGTCCGATCATCGTCGGGATCCCTTCCGGAACGAGAACGGGAGGGCCCGGTGGGCCCTCCCGAAGTGTCTCAGATCGAGGCGAGGGTTACTCGTTGCCCCAGGCGGTCTGGATCTGCGTCTGGAACGACGCCCAGTCGACCGTCTGGCCCTGGATGGCCTTCTGCAGCTCGGCGCCCAGATCGGGGCCGCCGGCCGGCAGGAGGTCGGAACCGTCGAAGCGGACGGCGGTGGCGTTGGCCACCTGGGCCGCTTCACGCTTGACCTGGTCGTTGGGGTAGACGCCGGCGTCGACGCCCTTGACCGGCGAGATGATCGCGCCGGTGGCCGCCCACACGGCGCCGGCCTCGGCTGTGGCCATGTACTCCATGAATTCCTTGACGCCGGGGTTGGTCGTCAGCGCGCCAATGACGTCGCCACCGATCGTGACTCCGGTGTTGCCGTTGATCGACGGGAAGTCGAACCAGTCGGCATCGGTGCCGAGCTTGGC
>JALYPW010000458.1 GCA_030856145.1 Chloroflexota bacterium
GTCGTTCGATTCCTGCCCGGCGGTGCCGAGGTCAGTCGACGCGCTTTGGCGTGAGCCGGCGATGGGCGCTGAGGAACCACGCCTCGGCCCGGTCGATCGCCGCCTCGTCGAGGATGGCCGGTGCGAACGCGACCCAGTCGTGGCCGCGCGGCGACGGTGCCGTATCGGGCGTCCGGAGCGCGGCCGCGACAACGAGCGGATCGAGCCGGAACTCGGCGAGCTCGCCGGTCAGGACGGCGAACGGCGTCGGCCCGACAGACCAGGTCGTCGCGTTCGCCGGCGAGGCGGCAGCGACCCCGACGAGGTCCTCTGCGGCGGCGGCCAGGACCTCGGCGATCGTGAGGTCCGGCAACGGCTCGTCGCCGAGCCCGTCGTCGGGCCCCTCACCCGGCCCGACGCCCGCGTCGTCGGTCATTCGCGTCCCGCGGCCGCCAGGATCGCGGCCAGGTCGGCCGTGTGGTCGTCGTAGTGCTCGATCGTCTCCTCGTAGAAGAACCGTTGCTGCTCGGCATTCTTCAGCCAGCGCGTCTCGGGCACGACCGTCAGGAACCCGCGCAGCTCGCCAGCGACCCGGGCGAACTCATCGCGGACCTCGCCGATCGGCTTCGACCGCCAATCGGCCTCGGACTCGGCGTTGACGACATCGCCGCCACGGCTCTCCCAGTCGGCCTCGGCCCGAACCCGCGACGGCGAGCCCTCGCCGAGGGCCAGCTCCTTGGCCACATCGAGCGACAGGAGCTGCCAGGTCAGGAGATGGCCCATCAGGTCCCGGCCGGACCAGCCGTGGGCCGCCTCGATGGGCCGCTCGAGCTCGTCGTCCGTCAATTCGGTCAGGACCTCGTACGGCCGCCACGCATCGCGTTCGTCCTCGAGGAAGGAAAGGGCGTCGGTGTACATGGCCGCATCCTAGCGGCCCGCCAGTCCGGCGTGGCGCCACCGACCCGCCCCTTGACACCGGCGGGCGTTTGCGCGCTGATCGTCAGACCAGGACCGGTTCGCGGTACTCCCCGAAGACGCCGCGCAGGACATTGCACTGCTCGCCGAGCGTCGCATAGGCGGCGGCGCAGTTGATGAAGTGGGGCATCAGGTTCGTGTCGCTCGTGCCGGGTCGGGACGCGGCGTCTCGGAGGCCTTCGAGGGCGGATGCGACCGCCTCCGGGTCGCGCTCGCGGCGCGTTCGATCCAGGCGCGCCATCTGAGCCTCGAACGACCCCGGCGGCACCGACAGGACCGGGATCGCTGTCTGCTCGGTCTCGTCGACGTAGGCGTTGACGCCCACGACCCGGCGCTCCCCGGCATCGAACTCGCGCTGGTAGCGGTACGCGGCGTCGGCGATCTCGTGCTGGGGATAGCCCTCACGGATCGCGGCGACCATCCCGCCGCGCCGGTCGATCTCGTCGAGGTAGCGCCAGACGTCGCGCTCGGTCTCGTTCGTCAGGGCCTCGACAAACCAGCTCCCTCCGAGCGGATCGATCGTGTTCGCGACACCCGTCTCCTCGGCCAGGATCTGTTGCTGGCGGAGCGCGAGGAGAGCCGTCGCGGCGGTCGGCACCGCGCGCGCCTCGTCGTAGGCGTCGGTGTGGAGCGACTGGGTCCCGCCGAGGACGGCGGCGAGGGCCTGGGTCGCGACCCGGGTCAGGTTGTTGAGCGGCTGCTGAGGCGTCAGCGACACGCCCGCGGTCTGGGTGTGAAAGCGCATCCAGGTGGAGCGCTCGTTCTCGGCCCGGTAGCGCTCGGTCATGAGCTTGTACCAGATCCGGCGCGACGCCCGGAACTTCGCGATCTCCTCGAAGAAGTCCGAATGGGAGTTGAAGAAGAAGCTGAGACGCGGGGCGAAGTCGTCGACCCGGAGGCCGCGCTCGAGGGCGGCCTCGACATAGGCCATCCCGTCGGCGATCGTGAACGCCAGCTCCTGGATCGCGGTCGAGCCGGCCTCGCGGATGTGGTAGCCGCTGATCGAGATCGTGTTCCAGCGCGGCATCTCGTTGGTCCCAAACTCGATGG
>JALYPW010000007.1 GCA_030856145.1 Chloroflexota bacterium
GTGTTGAACGAGAGCTCGCTGTAGCCGTTGGCCACGCCCTCCACGGTCGTGACGTTCGGCTCGGACTTCAGCGCGTTGAACTGGTCGGCAAGGATCCCCCGGGCGTAGTCGATCTCGCCGGTCTTCAGCGCCTGGACCATCGTGTCCGTGCTGGCGAACTTGGTCAGGACGATCTCGTCGACCGCGCCCTGCGTCCCCCAGTAGTTGGGGTTCCGGGCGAACCGGATGAACTCGCCGGGCTTCCACTCGACCGCCTGATAGGGTCCCGTTCCGACGACCGTCGGCTCGTTCAGGAACGGCGTCACGTCGGCGGCGTTGGCGATCTCGTCCATCGAGAACTTCGACCAGATGTGCTTCGGCAGGATCGGAACGTATGCCTGGAGGAGGAGCGTATTCGCGAACTCCGTCGTCACGGTCAGGGTGATCTCGTCGATCGCCTCGACCTTGGTCATGCCGGCATTCGTGAGGTACGGCTCGAGATAGCCCTGGCCCAGGTAATAGCCGTCCTCCGAGGCATCGCTCTTGGCGACCGCATCGAGGACGAGCTGATAGGTCCAGCGGACGTCCTCGGCAGTGGCCGGCTGGCCGTCCGACCACTTCATCCCAGGCCGGATCTTGAACGTCCAGAACTTCCCGTCGGTCGAGGTGGTCCACGACTCGGCGAAGCCGGGCGACGGCTCGAGATCGGCTCCGAAGTTCACGAGCAGGTCGTAGTTGAGGGTGTAGACCTCGAAGTCCGCGACGACGACCGAGTTCCACGGGTTCAGGACCTGGAGGTCCTGGTCGGTGCCGGTCCGCAGGATCAGGTCGCCCTCGGCGGCGGTCACCGACGCGGCCGGCAGGATCGTCGACAGGATCAGCCCGCCGGCGACGAGCATCCGGCCGAGCCGGCTGCGCAGGTTTGGTCGCATGTCTCCTCCTCGTTGCTCGGCCGTCACCCCGGACGACCGACGTCCACTCCTCCGCTCCCCGTCACGAAGTGGCCGGAACTGTCGCACGGTCGGACCGCGCGGTGCAACGTCGGCCCGCATCATGGGTCAATGCAGGCGACGTCCGTCAGTCGGCCGTCACAACCTCCTCGACGACGAGCGTGCCGGCGTCGGCGTCGAGCGTGGCCATGGCACCGAGCGGCACCGTCGCGTGGTGCTTGTTATGCCCGATCGGCAGGCCGAAGATCAGGGGCAGCCCGAGCGGCGCGAGAACCTCCTCGACGATGTCCTCGGCCGACAGCTCGGCGATCCCGCCCGACCACTTCGCCTTGATGTCGCCCACGACGATCCCGGCCGCCCCGTCGAAGAGGCCGGCGTTCCGGAGCTGGGTCAGGATCCCGTCGTGGACGTAGCCCTCGTTGTCGATCTCCTCGAGGATCACGATCCGGCCCCGGAAGTCGGGCTGGAGGCGGGTTCCGATCGCGCTGCTCAGGAGGCCCGCGCAACCGCCGGTCAGGCGCCCCGTCGCTCGGCCGCCGACGATCGTCCGGACGTATGGGTCGTCCGGGTTCGGGCCGATCGGGCCGTACGGTTCGGCGCTGAAGAGCGCCCGCTTCAGGCTCGCCTTCGAGAACTCGGTGACCTCGGGCGAACCGATCCCGGTCGCCCCGTTGGCATAGAAGCTGATCACGTTGGCCCACGCCTGCTGGGCGAGGTGGAGCGTCGTGAGGTCGCTGTAGCCACACAGGACCTTGGGGTTGTTCCGGAACAGGGCCTCGTCGAGGAGCGGGATCAGACGCGGGCTGCCGTAGCCACCCTGGAGGCACACGACTGCCGCGACGTCGGGGTCTTCGAGGGCGGCGTGGAGGTCGGCGGCCCGATCCGAATCGGTGCCGGCCATGTACCCGTGGCGATCGTTGACGTGGGCTCCGAGCCGGACCTTCAGGTCCCAGGCCTCGAGGCCGGCGATCCCACGCAGGAGCTCGCTGCGGCTCTCCCAGCTGCTGGCCGGAGCGACGATCGCGACGGTGTCGCCCGGGCGGAGGCGACGCGGCTTGCGCGGAGCGTCGTCGGCGGCGTGGCGGCTCATCGAATCCTCATACCAGGAAGCTCGTCGCGGGGTTCGCCTCGAGCAGGATCGGCCGGTCGATCGTGAACCGTTTGATCTCAGCGGCCGACGGGGTTGCGCCGTCGATGACGAGCTCGCTCAGGACGCGGCCCAGGACCGAGG
>JALYPW010000010.1 GCA_030856145.1 Chloroflexota bacterium
GCCGTACTCGCGGGGCGGGTAGTTCCTGGCGAGCGGGTGGCACAGCCGTCCCGTCCGGACCGCCAGGCGCCCGGGAGACCGAGCTTGTCGATCAATCCACCCGTCCGACGGGTGTCCGACCTGACAAACGCCCCCGAGGTGGCCGTCGCGTGGCCTTCGGCGATCGCCAGCCCTGAGGCTACCCGTGGGATGGGTAGCCACGCGACGAAGACGGGCCGTGCTCTCGTGATCGGCTGCGGCGCGCTCGCCCGCGAGCTGCTCGAGGTGACCCGCCGGATCCCGGGCCTCGAGGTCGCCTGCCTCCCGCCCGACCTCCACAACCGGCCCGACGGGATCCCCGGCGCGGTTCGCGCCCGGATCGCGGAGGCTCGTCGCGACGGCTTCGAGCGGATCTTCGTTGCCTATGCCGACTGCGGCACCGGCGGCCTCCTCGAGCCGGTCCTCGCCGAGGCCGGCGTCGAACGCCTGCCGGGCGCCCACTGCTACGAGGTCTTCGCCGGATCCGTTGAGTTCGCCGCCCTGGCCGATGCCGAGCCCGGCACCTTCTGGCTCACTGACTTCCTCGCCCGGAACTTCGAACGATTGGTCATCCGCGGCCTCGGGATCGACCGCCACCCGGAGCTCCAGGCGACGTACTTCGCCCATTACGAGCGGGTCGTGTTCCTGTCCCAGACCGAGGATCCGGACCTGCTGGTGCTGGCCCGCCGCGCCTCGGACCGGCTCGGTCTCACGTTCGAGCATCGCCCAACCGGCATCGCCCACCTCGCGGCGCCGATCATGGCCTTCGCCGCCCGGGCCACGGCCACCGCTGGCGCCTCGGCCGCCGCGGGCGCGGGTCTGGATTCTCGCCCGGCGAGCGTATCTGACACGAATGGGCCCAATTCCGGCCCGGATCACCCGTCGACGCCCCCGGGTCGGGCCGAATCCGTCGATCCTGATCGTCCGGTGAGCATTTCTGACACCTCCGACGCCGATCGTGTCGGACACGCTCGTCGGGCAAGAATCGCGCGGCAGCAGCACTGATGGCCAGCCTGACGGTCATCTGGTGGCGCGACATCCCCGCCCAGGTCCTTGCCCGCGAGGGCCGCCGGGCGAGCAAGGTTCAGCTCCACCCGCGCTTCCAGGTCGCGATCGACAAGGCAGCGAGCCGGGCTGGAAAGCGGACGTACAACGACTACATCGAGGAGTGGCGCAAGGTCGCCCGGAACTGCGGCGAGGATCTCGAGGCGGAGGTCAACGCCGAGGTCGCGCGGCTCGAGACCGAATACGACCGCCACCGACTGGCCGAGCTGATCCAGACCGGAGGCGTCGCCGGCGGCCCGATCTTCCCGCCCGCCCACGACGAGACGCAGCGCGGCCCGCGCGAGGCCAACGCCGCGCACCCGACGACGACCGACAACGCGGCCCACCCGACGACGACCGACCCCGGGTCGACCCACCCCGCGGCCGTTCCCGCCTCGGCCGACACCGCGGACCCGACCCCGAGTCCGAGCCCGACCGAAGGAGAGCCCGCGTGACCTGGACCGTGGTCGGCTCGGCCACCCGCGAGGTCGTGATCGGCGACGACCGCCCCTTCGTGGTCATCGGCGAGCGGATCAACCCGACCGGCCGGAAGCTCCTCGCGGAGGAGATGAAGAATGGCGACTTCAGCCGGGTCGAGCGCGACGTCCTCGCCCAGGTCGAGGCCGGCGCCCACATGCTCGACGTCAACGCCGGGATCCCCCTCGCCGACGAGCCCGCGATCCTCGCCAAGACGATCCAGCTCGTCCAGTCCCTGACGGACCTGCCACTCAGCATCGACTCATCCATCGTCGAGGCGCTCGAGGCCGGGCTCGCGGTGTACAAAGGCAAGGCGCTCGTGAACAGCGTGACCGGCGAGGACGAGCGCCTCGAGCGGGTCCTGCCCCTCGTGAAGAAGTACGGCGCCGCGGTCGTGGCGATCAGCAATGACGAGACCGGGATCAGCGAGGATCCCGACGTCCGGTTCGCGGTCGCGAAGCTGATCGTCGAGCGGGCGCTGGACCACGGGATCCCGCGCGAGGACGTGATCGTGGACCCGCTCCTGATGCCGATCGGGGCGATGCCGACCGCCGGCCGCCAGGTGTTCCGGATCCTGGGCCGACTGCGTGACGAGCTCCACGTCAACTCCACCTGCGGCGCCAGCAACGTCAGCTTCGGCCTGCCGAACCGCGAGGGCATCAACGGCGCGTTCCTGGCGATGGCGATCGCATCCGGCCTGACGTCGGCGATCACGAACCCGATCGCCGAGGGCGTCCGGACCGCGGTCATGGCGGCGGACGTCCTCCAGGGCAACGACCAGGATGCCGCGCGCTGGATCCGGACCCATCGCGTCGGACCGCCCGACGGAGACGTCGGCGGGCGGCGGGTGAACCGCCGTCGGGCCGGTCTTGAGTCGGGACCTGGCACCGAGGCGCCGCAGCGTATCGCCGGGACCGAGG
>JALYPW010000034.1 GCA_030856145.1 Chloroflexota bacterium
CCGGCGACCCAGAACGCGGCCGATCGCGACGCGTTCACGGCAATCCTGGACGATCCGACGGTCGGCGATTGGTGGCAGGTCCCGGACGTCGCGGCGGACGTGGCCGAGCTGCTCGCCGACCCCGAGCTGGCGATCTGGCTGATCGAGGAGGCTGGCGCGATCGTGGGAATCGTCATGGCTGGCGAGGAGACCGATCCCATGTATCGCCATGCCAGCATCGACATCGCCATCGTCGCCTCCGGCCAGGGCCTCGGGCTCGGGCGCGAGACGGTCCGGACGGTCGCCCACTGGCTGGTCAACGCTCGCAACCACCATCGGCTCGTCATCGATCCGTCCGCCGCGAATGCACGAGCGATCCGGGCCTATGAGAGCGTCGGCTTCCGCCCCGTCGGCACGCTCCGCGCATACGAGCGCTGGCGCGACGGGTCATGGCACGATGGGCTCCTGATGGACCTCCTCGCCGACGACCTGATCGACGATTGACAATACTGTGACCTGTGACTATGGTCACTGGTCATGAACGAGCGAACGATCATGGCTAGCCGGTTCAAGGCCGAGTGTCTGGCGATCCTCGACCAGGTGGACGCGTTGAAGATCTCCGTGATCGTCACGAAGCATGGCCGTCCCGTGGCCAGGGTCGTGCCGATGGATTCCGGAGCCCTGACCGATGAGTTGATCGGCAGCGTGACGCTCGTGGCCGAGGACGACGCGGCGTACTACTCGACCGGGGCATCCTGGGAGGCGGAGGCGCGCGATCGATGACGCCCCTCCTCGACACCCACGTGCTCCTGTGGTGGCTCTCAGGTGGATTGCGCCTCTCGGCGGCCGCGTCCGCAGCCATCGACGCGGCGGACCGTGTCCTCGTCAGCCCGATCTCATGTTGGGAGATCGGCATGCTGGCCAGGGCCGGACGGATCGAGTTGAACCGCCCGATTGCCAGCTGGATCGCAATGGTCTTCGATGACCGGCGGTCGGGCGTGGCCCAGCTTTCGCCCGAGGCTGCCGGTTGGGCCGGCGCGCTCGATGACGCGCGCTTTCAGGGCGATCCGGCGGACCGCCTGATCTACGCAACTGCGCTCGAGCATCGGATCCCGCTCGTCACGAAGGACGAGCGGATCCGGGAATTCGCGGCGATCGCGGGCGATGTCCATGTTGTCTGGTGACTCCCGAGGGCCGGCTTCGGTCGTCCTGACCGCCGAGCTTGTCCAGGAGCTGATCGACCATGCCAGGGCGGAGGTCCCGAACGAGGCCTGCGGGCTGATCATCGGCGATCGGCCCGCGGCCGACGGCGGCACGGCTCTCCGATTCGAGGCCGTCCGAAACCGGGCTGCCTCGCCGTACCGCTACGAGATCCACCCCGACGACCTGCTCCGCCTGACGATCGCGACAGACGACGCCGACGAGGTCTTCTGGGCGATCGTCCACAGCCACGTCCGCTCGCCTGCCTACCCGAGCCCGACCGACGTAGGCCTCGCGTTCTATCCGGATGCCCTGTACGTGCTCGTGTCGCTGGCCGAGGACGAGCCGGCGCTCGGGGCGTTCCGGATCGTCGACGGCGCGATTCATCGGGTCGAGATTCGCGTCGGCGCGTGACCGGGTCCAGCACGTCCCGCCCGACCCGATCCGAGCCAACGCCGCAACAGGTCGTCGAGGCCGGCTACGACGTGATCGCCGAGCGCTACCTCGCGTGGAGCGCCATGCGTCCCTCGCCGGCCCGCCTCCGAGCCCTCGCGATCGCCAACGCCGAGATCCCGGCCGGCGCCGATGTCCTCGAGCTCGGTTGCGGCGCCGGACAGCCGATGAGCGCGTCGCTGGCCGCGGGCCGCTCTCTCACCGGGATCGACCTCTCAGCAGCTCAGCTGGCCCTCGCCCGCGTCAACGTCCCAGCCGGGACCTTCATCCACGCGGACCTGGCGACACTCGAGCGCCCCGACGCGAGCGCCGATGCCGTCGTCGCGTTCTACGTCCTGACCCACGTGCCGCGCGACGCCCATGCGGCGCTGTTCGCCC
>JALYPW010000057.1 GCA_030856145.1 Chloroflexota bacterium
ATCCTTCAGGGCCCATGTCGGACCCCGCATTCCGTCACCTCCCGTCGCAGCCCGACTTCCCCGCCCAGGAACATCGCATCCTCGATCTGTGGCGGACGCGGAGTACCTTTGCGCGCCTGCGTGCGCAGAACGCCGGCGGACCGACCTGGTCCTTCCTCGATGGGCCTATCACGGCCAACAACCCGATGGGCGTCCACCACGCCTGGGGCCGCACTTACAAGGATCTGTTCCAGCGCTTCCACGCGATGCGCGCCGAGGACCAGCGCTGGCAGAACGGGTTCGACTGCCAGGGGCTCTGGGTCGAGGTCAACGTCGAGCGTGACCTCGGCTTCACGAGCAAGCGCGACATCGAGGCCTACGGGATCGCCGAGTTCGTCTCGCTCTGCAAGCAGCGCGTCCTGACCTATGCGGCCCGCCAGACCGAGCAGAGCATCCGGCTCGGGATGTGGATGGAGTGGAACGATCCCGACGAGCTCCGCCGGCTGCGCGACCTGCTCGCCGCCGACCCGACCGCCACGGCCACGATCCAGGGCACCGACGGGCCGATCACCGACACGGTCGAGATGCTCGTGGGCCGGCTCGGGATGCCCGAGGTGGGCGGGAGCTACTTCACGTTCAGCAACGAGAACAACGACCTGATCTGGGGCTTTCTCAAGGAGTGCCACCGGCGGGGCTGGCTGTACAAGGGCCATGACACGATGCCGTGGTGCGCCCGCTGCGGGACCGGCATCTCGCAGATGGAGATGAACGAGGGCTACGCCGATCGCGATGATCCGGGCCTGACCGTCCGCCTTCCGCTCATCGACCGGACCGGCGAGGACCTCCTGGTCTGGACCACGACCCCGTGGACGCTCACCTCCAACGTGGCTGCCGCCGTCGGCGAGGAGCTCCGCTACGTCAAGGTCCGCCAGGGCGAGGCGATCCACTGGCTGGCGCGCGGCACGCTGAAGCAGGCCCTCGAGGGGCCGTTCGAGATCCTCGAGGAGCGGCCCGGCGCCGACCTCGTCGGCTGGCGCTACACGGGTCCGTTCGACGATCTGCCGGCCGTGCGCCGAGCGTTCGCCGCCGGCGCCTCGGCGATCGCGCCCGATGCGCCCTACGAGCACCGCGTGGTCGGCTGGGGCGACGTCGGAGAGGAGGAAGGGACCGGAATCGTCCACATCGCCCCGGGCTGCGGGGCCGAGGACCACGCGCTGGGCAAGAAGCTCGGGCTGCCGATGATCGCGCCGCTCGACGACAGCGGGATCGTGATCGACGGGTTCGGGGCCCTGACCGGGCGCGACGTCCGCGACGTGACCGATCCGATCGTCGAGCACCTGAAGCGGGAGGACCGCTTCTACCGGCTCGAAACGATCACCCACCGGTACCCGCACTGCTGGCGCTGCCAGACGCCCCTCGTCTTCCGCCTCGTGGACGAGTGGTACATCTCGATGGGCCCCGTCTACGACAAGCCGCGCTCGGAGCTGACGACCGAGGAGGTCGACGCGAGCCTGCGCTACCAGATCATGGAGACCGTCGACCAGATCCGCTGGATCCCGGGGTTCGGCCACGATCGGGAGCTCGACTGGCTCCTGAACATGCACGACTGGATGATCTCGAAGAAGCGCTACTGGGGCCTTGCCCTGCCGATCTACGACTGCACGGCGTGCGGCACGTTTGACGTCGTCGGGGGCAGGGCGGAGCTCGAGGAACGGGCCGTCGACGGCCTCGACGAGCTTGCCGGGCACACCCCGCACCGGCCGCACATCGACGCAGTCCGGATCGCCTGCCCGAGCTGCGGCGGGGCGGTCGAGCGGATCAAGGACGTCGGCAACCCGTGGCTCGACGCCGGGATCGTGCCGTTCTCGACGCTCCACTACCGCGAGGATCCCGAGTACTGGGCGAAGTGGTTCCCGGCCGACTTCATCACCGAGAGCTTCCCCGGCCAGTTCCGCAACTGGTTCTACTCGATGCTCGCGATGTCCACGGTGCTGCGCCGCGAGCCGCCGTTCAGGACGATCTTCGGCTACGCGCTGGTCCTTGCCGAGGACGGCCGCCAGATGCACAAGAGCTGGGGCAACGCGATCGAGTTCGACGAGGCGGCCGACCGGATGGGCGTCGACGTCATGCGCTGGATGTTCGCCAAGGCGCGGCCGGAGGAGAACATCGCCTTCGGCTGGCACGCCGCGGACGACGCGCGTCGCGAGCTGCTGGTGCTCTGGAACGTGTACGCGTTCTTCATCACCTACGCCAGGCTCGCCGAATGGACGCCGACCGAAGGCATCGAC
>JALYPW010000087.1 GCA_030856145.1 Chloroflexota bacterium
GGTCAGCGAGACGCCCATCAGCAACAGGGTCTGGGGAAGTCGGGCGCCGATCTCGTCGACGATCGCCCGGCGCGAGGTGATCGAGTAGCCCAGGTCGCCCTGGAGGACGTTTCCCAGCCAGGTCAGATACTGGTTGGGGAAGATGGGCTGGTCGAAGCCGAGACGTCGGCGCTCGGCTTCGAGAAGCTCCGGGTGGGACATGAGGTTGGCCAGCACCTCCGGGTTGACGGAGGTGAGCAGCGGATCACCGGGTGACAGCTTGAGGGCAACGAACCCGATGATCGTGATCCCGATGAGGACCGGGATCGAGATGAGGATGCGACGCAGGATGTAGGCGCCCACCGAGCCTCCTAAGCGATGAATGGGAGGCGGCCAGCGGGCGCCTGCAGATGGGTCAGGTTCGTTGCGCGCTCCGCGTTACGGGGCGTATGTCCAGTCGAGGATCTTCTGGAACGATTCGCGCTCGTTGGGGTAGATGGCGAATTCGCCACCGAGCCGGTCGGAGTGGACGTGGAGGTAGTTCGGCTGCCAGAGGTAGAACTCGGGCAGGTTCTCGTTCAGGTCCAGGGCGAGCTTGTGCAGGATGGTGTCCTGGGCGTCGCCGGTGACCGCGGCGGCGGCCTCGAACTGGTCGCTGTAGATGCACTCGTTGCGGTCTGCCGACAGCTTCAGCTGACTCGTGCCGAGGCCGGCGCAATCGAAGTAGATCGAGGACTGGTACCAGCCGACGCCCTCGCTGCCACCGAAGCTCAGGAAGGCCTCGAAGTCGTTGGTCTTCTGGATCAGGTCCGAGTACGGCGCGGTGGGCAGGGCCGTCAGCTCCACCTTGAGCCCGAGGTCCTGGAGGTATTGCTGGAGGGCCGGGGCCGTGACCGTGAAGTTCGGGTCCTCGGCCAGGATCGCGAGACGGAACGTCTTGGTCAGGTCCCACTTGGACTGGGCCAGGGCGGCCTTGGCCTTCGTCAGGTCGAATTCGTACTTGTTGATGTCGTCGTAGACCTTGAACCCGGGCGGGTTCGTGTAGTTGATCGTGGCCAGGCCGCCGAGCACCTTTTCGATGGTCTCGGGCCGATTGATCGCGTAGGCGATCGCCTGGCGGAGGGCCTTGTCGGTGTTGCCGTTGTGGAAGTTGATGTTGAAGATCCCGACGCCGGGCACGTTGAGCTGCTTCAGGCCGGGAGTGTTGGCGAGCCCGGGCCCTTCGGCCGGCGGGACGCGGATGACGAGGTCGAGCTCGCCCGCGGCGAGCTGGGCGACGGACACGTTCGACTCCTGGATCTTGTAGACCAGCTCGTCGATCTGCGAGTCCTTGCCCTTCCAGTAGTTCTTCTTGGCAGTGAAGGTCGCGCCGCCGGCCGAGATCGACTCCGAGAAGTCGTAGGGCCCGGAGCCGATCGTCTCGCCCACGGTTCCGAGGCAGAAGGGGCAGGTCAGGGCCGCTTCGGCCGTGAGGTCCTTGAGCTTGTGCTCGGGCAGGATGTAGTAGACGGCACCGGCGATCCGGCGGAGGAACGTGGCGTCCGGGGCCTTGAGGGTGATCTCGACCGTGTGGTCGTCGATCTTCTTCGCGCCTTCGGGGATGTTCTTCGTGCCGACGACCGCGTCTCCGCCCTTGACGTTGACCCACATCGCGACCGGGATCTGCTTGAACGCGGTCGGGTTCTGGGCCGACCACGCGATCGTGAAGAGCACGTCGTCAGCCGTGACAGGCTCGCCGTCGCTCCACACCGCGGCCGGGTTCAGCTTGAACGTGTACACCAGCGCGTCGGCGGACGCGGTCCACTCGGTCGCGAGGTCCGCCAGGATCGTGACCTCGTCGCTGTCGACGTCGACGAGCGTGCTGAACACGATGTCGGCCATCAGTTCCTGGTTGCCCGTCCCGAGATCGGCCGGATGGATGCTCGGCAGGAAGTCCGAGATCCGCGCAAAGCGCAGGACGGTCTTGGCGTCCTGACTGGGCGGCGCGGCCGACGGCGGCGCGGCCGAGGATGGCGGCGCGGCCGAGCTGGATCCGCCCGGCAC
>JALYPW010000098.1 GCA_030856145.1 Chloroflexota bacterium
CCTCGCCCGACGCGGGCGGCGCAGCCGCGGACAAAGCCGCGTCGCCGAGCGCGCCGAGGTATCGGCGCTGCTCGTCATCGAGGGCCGCGACCGCATCTGCCGGAAGCGTGTCGCGGACGGCCACCACAGCCCGCTCGGGCGCGTATGCCCCGAGCCACTTCCTCGCGGCCCGAGCACGCTCGTCGAGGATCGCGGTCTCCCGCTCGGTGAGGGCACTTCCCTTCTCGGCCTCGACACGGGCCGCCACGTCCACGCCCGGGATCTGGAGGAGCAGGGCAAGGTGCGAAAACGCCGGCCGGAACAGCGCGGCATCCGCCGCCACGTCCGCGTCCCGGTCCAGGAGCGCATATCGGAACGTCCCCTCGTAGCCCGGCGCAATCTCGCCCCGGACCGGCTTGCCGGCCGTGGCCGCGGCGAACCGGTCGAACTCGTCGAACAGGCGCGGCACCGCGTCGGTCTGGTTCGGCTCGAAGTCGACGGCGCTGTTCGGCTTGGGGCGGAGGAAGAAGAAGCGGAGCTGCTCGGGCGGGATGACCTCGACGATCTCGTGGGCGGCGGCGCCGCGACCCTTGGACGTCGACATCTTCTTGCCGCCGATGTTGATGAACTCGTACGGGACATTGAGCGGTGGCTCGCGCTCGAAGACCTCGCGGGCGATCGCGTCGGACCGGTCACGCGAACCACCCGCGGTCGAAAGGTCCTTGCCGCAGGGCTCGATCGTGACACCGAGCAGCGACCACTGGGCGGCCCATTCGAGGTTCCATGGGAGCTTCGCCCGGCCGCCGAACGGCGCGACCCAGCCCGAGTGGCCGCAGCCGCGGGCCCACGTGACGAGGGCTTCACGACACTCGTAGAAGACCCGCTGGCCGTCCCACTTCGTGACGATCGTTGTTCCGATCTTGCCGCAGTTCTCGCAGATGACATTGATCGGGTGCCAGGCGTCGGGGTGCTGGACGTTGGCCACGCGCTTGTAGATGTCGCGCACCACCGGGGCCCGGTCGAGGGCCGTCCGGATGAACCCGTCCATGTCGCCGGTCGGGTAGATGTCGCTCATCCAGTAGTAGCGCTCGGGCACGATGCCGAGGCCGCGGAAGGTCTCGATGAAGATGCCAGCGAAGTGGCGGGCGTAGCTCTCATGACAGTCGCCGAAGGGATCGGGGACGTGGGCGAGCGGCCGGCCCATCTCGCGCTCGATCGCGTCGGGGGTCAGGAGAGCCTGGGCGTCCATCGGGTCGAGGTCGTCCACGCCGTACAGGAGCTGCGCCTCGACGCCCCGGGCACGGAGCGCCCGCCAGATCGTGTCGAGGATGACCGGTCCACGGAGCGAGCCGACATGGACCGTCCCCGACGGCGTCTTGCTGTCGTTGACGACCTGCGGTCCGCTGACGCTCGCCGCCAGCTCGTCAGCCCAATCGTCGGGCTCATGGCGTCGCGGAGCATCGTCGGGCTCATGGCGTCGCGGAGCTCCGCCTGAGACCTCCGAGAGCGGTTGCTGGCTCATCGTGGAGGTTGTCCCTCCGAAATTCAGCTGATGCCGACGACCTTGTAGGTGAAGTCGCCCGCGGGAACCTTGACGACGACCTTCTCGCCCTTCTTCTTGCCGAGGAGCGCTCGACCGACGGGGCTCTCGTTGCTGATCCGACCCTCGGTCGGCTTCGCCTCGGTGGAGCCGACGATGGTGAACGACTCCTCGCCGTCGTCGCTCGAGACCTTCACGGTCGAGCCGATCTGGACGTGCTCGGTCGAGTGGTTCTCGTCGATGATCGTCGCGTTCTTGATCAGGGCCTGGAGGGTCTGGATCCGGCCTTCGACGAACGCCTGCTCGTTCTTGGCGTCCTCGTACTCGGCGTTCTCGCTGAGATCGCCGTGCTCCTTGGCGTCGTGAATCCGCTGGGCGACCTCGGGCCGCTTGACCGAGGTCATCTCGTCGAGCTCCGCGCGGAGCTTGTCGAGGCCCTCCCTGGACAGGTAGGTGGGCTTGTTCTGCATCGGGTCGGCGCCCCCAGACGGCGGGTGACGAGGGCACGGGCCCAGGTCGGGAGGGTTCTGATAACGAAAGAACTCCAGGCTGCGGACCAGTCGCCGCGCCTGAAGTTCGACCGGCCGAAAGGGTAGCGCGAGGGGTGTGCGGTGTCAAAGCCAAACGCCCGCCGCGAGCGTCAGCCCAGGTACTCGCGCAGGCGGGCGGCGACCCGGCGCAGGGCGGTCCGGTCGAGGCACGCGACGAAGACCGTGTCGTCGCCGGCGATGGAGCCCGCGACCTCGGGCCAGCGCGCCCGGTCCAGCGCAGCGGCGATCGCGTGGGCCGAGCCGGGCAGCGTCTTGACGACGAGCAGCAGGCCCGCCTCGCGAACCTCGACCGGCAGATCGGCGAGCAGCGCCCGGAGGCGGTCCTCCCCGGACGTCTCCGCCTCGATCAGGCGCTTCGGCAGGGCGTACGCCTGGGTCCCCTCGCGCGGCGCCTTGACCAACCCGAGCTCGGCCACGTCGCGCGACATCGTCGCCTGGGTCGTCCGGAATCCGCGCTCGCGGAGAGCCGCTGCAAGTTCCTGCTGGGTCCGGATCGGGCGGGACGCAACGAGGTCGCGGATGGCGCGATGGCGGAGCTGCTTCATGACCTCCATCGGTCGCGGCTAGCGTCGGGCCGGCGTCGTGAGCCGGCCGATCAACGCAGGTTCAGCCACGTCACGAGGACCACGGCCGCGAGGATGACCCGGTACACCACGAACACGTCGGTCGAGCGCGTCCGGAGGAGACGGATCAGGACCGCGATCGCGAGGAGCCCGAAGACGAACGAGGCGACGAGCCCGGCGGCCATCGGCCCGACCTGGAAGGCGACGCTCTCGCCCCGGACGACCTTCAGCAGCTCGTAGGCCGCGGCGGCGGCGGTGATCGGAGTCGCCATCAGGAAGCTGAAGCGGGCCGCCTCGTCGCGCTGCAGCCCGGCGAAGAGGCCGGCCGAGATCGAGATGCCCGATCGGCTGATGCCCGGGACGAGGGCGATCGCCTGGGCGCCGCCGATCGCGAGAGCCTGGCCGAACGACAGGTCGAGCGCCGTCCGGCGACGGCTGCCGGCCCGCTCCGCCAGCCACAGGATCGCGCCGCCGACGACGAGCATGAGCGCGACGAGCCCGACGTTCCGGATCAATTCCGCAACGTCGTTGAGCAGGAAGCCGAGGACGAGGGCGGGAACCGTGGCGATGGCCAGGAGCGCGGCCAGGCGTCGGTCCGGATCGCCGGCCAGGGATCGGTCGCGGAGGAGGGCCAGGAAGGCCGGCACCAGGCGCAGCCAATCCGATCGGAAGTAGAGCAGGAGCGCGCCGAGTGTCCCGATGTGGAGGATCACGCTGAACTCGAGCGAGGTGATGAACGGATCGGTGATGCCGAGCAGGTACGGGACAATGATCAGGTGGCCGCTCGAGGACACCGGCAGGAACTCGGTGAGCCCCTGGACGATGCCCATGATGATCGCGGCGAGGAGTGTGTCCATTCGATCAGTGTCGCTGACAACGGCCGCCGCACCCGACGGCCCGGGCGTGCCCGGACACGTCAGGCGCGAAGAGCGGGCCGCTGCCGTCAGCGAATGAAGAGCGGCGCCAGAACCAGGGTGATGGTCGCCAGGAGCTTCACGAGGACGTGGAGCGACGGGCCGGCCGTGTCCTTGAACGGATCGCCGACCGTGTCACCGACGACAGCCGCAGCGTGGGCATCCGAGCCCTTGCCGAGGACCGTGCCGTTCTCGTCCTTGAGATTCCCCGACTCGATGTACTTCTTGGCGTTGTCCCACGCCCCGCCGCCATTGTTCAGGACGGTGGCGAGCATCACGCCCGAGATCGTGCCGACCATCAGCATGCCGGCCACCGCCTCGGCGCCGAGCAGGAGACCAACGACGATCGGCGTCGCGACTGCGACCAGGCCCGGCGCGATCATCTCGCGGAGGGCGGCCTTGGTCGTGATGTCGACAACCCGGGCGTAGTCCGGGCGCTGGGTGTAGTCCATGATCCCGGGCATCTCCCGGAACTGGCGACGGACCTCGACGATGATCGACTGGGCCGTCTTGCCGACCGCGCGGATCGCGAGGGAGCTGAAGAAGTAGACGAGCATCGCGCCGATCAGGGCGGCGATGAAGACGTTGACGTTGGCCAGGTTGACCGACTCGATCAGCGCCGCACCGGGCACGTCGGCAAGAATCCGGCGGGCCTGGATGAGGTTGACCTTGTCGATGTAGGCGCTGAAGAGCAGGAACGCGGCGAGCGACGCCGACGCGATCGCGTAGCCCTTCGTCAGGGCCTTCGTCGTGTTGCCGACCGCGTCGAGGCGATCGGTGATCTCGCGAGCGCCGGCCTCGGCCCGGCTGAACTCGGCGATCCCGCCGGCGTTGTCGGTGATCGGGCCGAACGTGTCCATCGCCAGGATGTAGGCAGTGGTCATGAGCATCGCCATCGTTGCGACGGCAGTCCCGAAGATCCCGCCGACGTCCTTGCCATCGGCATTGACGATCCCGGCCTGGGATCCGAGCCAGTGGCTCGCGAAGAGCGCGATGCCGATCG
>JALYPW010000100.1 GCA_030856145.1 Chloroflexota bacterium
GCGATCAGGAGCTCGTCCACCCCAGGGGTCTCCGCGAGCAGCCGGGCGTGGAGCCGGCCGATCCGTCCCGCGCCGAGCAGGGCCAGCCTCATTGCCCGCCTCCGTGGGTCGTGACCGTCCGGCGCAGCGCGGCCGCGAGCACTCGTCGCCCGATCGCGGCACTCTCGGCCGGGGGCGGCCAGCCGCTGTCCTGCTCGACCATCAGCCAGCCGGAATAGCCGCGCTCGGCGAGGACGTGAAGGATCCCGTCGAGATCGAGGACGCCCGCCCCCAGCTCCGTGAAGAGGCGAGCCCGGATCCCGGCTCCGAATCCGCCGACCGTGCCGCCACGCAGCCCGGCCAGGATCTCCGGATCGACGTCCTTGAGGTGGACGTGGCTGACCCGCTCGCCGTAGTGCCGGAGCGCCTCGACGGGATCGCCGCCCCCGACGGTGTAGTGGCCGACGTCGAGACAGAACGGGAGCGTGTCGGCGTCGATCGATGCCGCCAGCCGCTCGACCTCGTCGGGCGTCTCGATGTACGTCCCGGCGTGCGGGTGGAACGCGATCCGGGCATGGGCCGCGCGGGTCTCGCGGGCGATCGTCTCGAGGAGCTCGATCGTGGCCGCCCAGCCGGCATCGGTCAGGCGCGGCGTCGCGGGGTCGTGCGCCCGACCGGCGTACGGGTCGCGATCGAGCGAGCCGTCGAAGGCGACGCACAAGACCTCGCCGCCGCCCGCGACCAGCAGCCGGAGCCGTTCACGGACCTCGCCGAGGGCGGTCGGGGAGGGGCCGTCGACCGTCGCCGGGATCGAGGCGTAGACCTCGGCCAGGGCAAGGTCCCGGGCGGCCAGTGCGAGGCGCAGCACCGGGCCCTCCGGGAAGCCGAGCCCGAGCTGCGTCCCGTCGTACCCGGTCCGGGCGATGTCGTCGAGGATCGCATCGGCGGTCGTGCCCAGTCGGAGCTCCGCGATGTCGACGTTGTTCCAGAGGATCGGCACGGTCCCGACCCTGGCCGCCGCGAGCGGCCCACCGACGGCCAGCCGGGCGCGCAGCCGACGGCCCTGCTCGAGCACGGCGGGGGAGGCGGGCGCGGCGATGGTCACTGGTGCTGCTCCTCGGCTCGGCCGGCCAGCCAGCGGGCATGTTGCTCGGGACGGTGGGGCGGGCTCGGGGCGTCCCACCAGCCGGTCTTGTCGGGCCCGGCGACCGCCAGATCGCGATCGACCTTGACGTGGACGAGCGACGGACCGCCCGATGCGAGCGCCCTGCGGACGGCCGGCTCGACCTCGTCGGGGTGCGTCGCGAGCTCGTTGTGGATCCCGAACGCGGCCCCGATCGCCCGAAAGTCCGGCGAGTAGACCGAGCCGTCGGGCGTGATGAAGTCGGTCCAGGCTGGCCGGCCGAAGAAGGTCTCCTGACCACCCTTGATGCTGATCCAGCCGGAGTTGTCGAGGACGATCGTACAGACCGGTGTCCCGGCGAGGACTGCGGCCTGGAGCTCCTGCATCGTCTGGAGGAAGTCGCCATCGCCACAGACCGCCATGACCTCGCGATCCGGGAGGGCGAGCTGGGCGCCGATCGCGGCCGGCAGGGTGAAGCCCATCGTCGAGAAGCCGCCGCTCGTCAGGTGGGTCCGCGGAGTGCGGGTCACCCAGCGCTGCTTGACGAGGCCCTGCGGGAGGCCGGCCCCGGTCACGACGACAGCGTCGTCCCTCGTCGCGGCCTGGACCTCGCGGACCGCCCGGGCCATCGTCATCGGCGTCGCCCGGGATGACGACGTGATCTCGATCTGTTCGAACCAATCCGCCTTCAGGCGCTGGATCTCCGCGAAGTATTGGGTGTCGCGGTAGACGGCCGGGCCGCCGCCCGGCCCAAGGGCGACGAGCAGGTCGGCGAGGGCCGCCTTCGCGTCGCCGACGAGCGACACGTCGACCGGGTAGTTCTTGCCGATCTCGCGGGGGTCGATGTCGATCTGGATCAGGCGCGACGGTGGGATCGCGAAGGTGACGCCCTTGCGATACGAGGAGGCCGACCAGTCGGTGAAGCGCTGGCCGACCGAGATCACGACATCGGCGGCGGCGGTCAGCAGGTTGCCGCAGGTCGAGGCCGTGTCGCCGATCGTCTGGGCGCTCAGCTCGTGCGTCTCGTCGATCGCGCCCTTGCCGTTCCAGGTCGTGACGACCGGCGCGCCGAGCCGCTCGGCCAGGGCCAGGACCTCGTCCCAGGCCTCGGCCAGGAGGACGCCCCCGCCGGCGACGATCACGGGCCGCCGGGCATTGCGCAGCCGAGCCGCCGCTCGTTCCACGTCGTCGCTGGCGGGGCGGATCCGGCCGCGCGCCTCGCGCCGCTCGGGTTCCGGCAGGCGGACATCGGCCGCCTCGGCCTGGATGTCCATCGCCAGGTCGAGCAGGATGGGACCCGGCCGGCCGCTCGTCATCGCGTTCCAGGCGCGGTGCAGGACGAACGGCATGTCGTCGACCCGCGACGGCTGCCACCACTCCTTGACGACGGGCTCGAACACCCGCGGGTTGTCCGCGTGGTGGCGGCGCTCGAACTCCTGGAACAGGCCGTGGCCACGCATGTACGTGTGGGGCGAGCCGATCGCGAGCGCGACCGCAGTCGAATCGACATAGGCCGTGCCCATGCCGACGACGGTGTTCATCGCGCCCGGTCCGATGCTTGTGAACGCGAGCATCGGGTCGCCCGTCGCCCGGAAATAGCCATCGGCGAGGTGGACGGCCGACTGCTCGTGCATCACCTGGATCGTCCGGATCGCGTCCTGGCGATCGAGCAGCGCGTCCGTGATCGCCCAGCAGCCGTGCCCGGGAATGCCGGCCGCAAATGGGACGCCCTGGAGGACGAGGTACTCGACGAGGATCTGGGCGCCGGTCAGGCGGCTGAGCGTGGTGACGGAATCGCTCACGAAGCTCCCTGGGCCGATGATGTAATCGTTTACATGCCAGTGCGACCGGATCGTACGAAGCCGGTTGCGCGGTGTCAACGAATCGGTCGCGATCGGGTTGCCGGCCGGTCGCGACTCGGGGTTGGGGTATCGTGTGCGAGATGGCGTCCGTGTCGCGGACGCGACGAAAGGACAGGGTCGAGCCACATGACGCAGGTCGCCGAACCGGACAGCTCGCGAGCCCGGGCCGAGGGTCAGACCAACGCCGCGCCGGGCGCGGTTCACCACTGGATCGGCGGCCGGATCGTCGAGGGCGCGTCCGGTCGGCGCGGGCCGGTCTACGACCCAGCGACCGGACGGATCGCGCGCGAGGTCGACTTCGCGTCGGCCGACGAGGTCGCGGCAGCCGTTTCCGCCGCGACGGCTGCTTTCCCCGCCTGGCGCGCCACGTCGCTCTCGAAGAAGACCGACATCCTGTTCAAGATCCGGAACCTCGTCGAGAGCCGGCGCACGGAACTTGCCGCCCACCTCACGGCCGAGCACGGCAAGGTTCCGTCCGACGCCCTCGGCGAGATCGCCCGCGGCATCGAGAACCTCGAGTTCGCCTGCGGCATCCCGAACCTGCTCAAAGGCGGGTTCACCGAGCAGGCCTCGACCGGGGTCGACGTCTTCCAGATCCGCCAGCCGCTCGGCGTCGTGGCCGGGATCACGCCGTTCAACTTCCCGGCCATGGTCCCGATGTGGATGTTCGCGACCGCAATCGCGACCGGCAACACGTTCATCCTGAAGCCGTCGGAGAAGGATCCGTCGGCCGCGATGTTCCTCGCCGAGCTCCTCCACGAAGCGGGCGTCCCGGACGGCGTCTTCAACGTCGTCCACGGTGACAAGGTAGCTGTCGACGCCATCCTCGACCACCCTGACATCGCCGCGCTGTCGTTCGTCGGCTCGACCCCGATCGCCCGCTACATCTACGAGACCGGGACGAAGAACGGCAAGCGCGTCCAGGCCCTCGGCGGGGCGAAGAACCACATGATCGTCCTGCCCGACGCGGACATCGACATGGCCGCCGACGCGGCCGTATCCGCCGGCTACGGCTCGGCCGGCGAGCGCTGCATGGCGATCGCCACGATCGTCGCGGTCGGCGACGTGGCCGACCCACTGGTCGAGGCGATCACGCAACGGCTGCCGAACGTCAAGGTCGGGCCGGGCACGGACCCCGAGGCCGAGATGGGCCCGCTCGTCACCCGCCAGCATCGCGACAAGGTCGCCTCGTACCTCGACAGCTCGGCCGCCCAGGGCGCGACGGTCGTCGCCGACGGCCGGGAACTGCCGCTCTACACGGACTCCGATGGCTTCTTCCTCGGCGTGTCGCTGATCGACTACGTGACACCGGCAATGGACGCCTACAAGGACGAGATCTTCGGGCCGGTCCTGACCGTCGTCCGGGTCGCGACCGACGAGGAGGCCGTCGGGCTGGTCAACGACAACCCGTATGGCAACGGGACCGCCATCTTCACCCGCGACGGCGGCGCCGCGCGCCAGTTCCAGTTCGAGGTCAACGCCGGGATGGTCGGGATCAACGTCCCGATCCCCGTCCCGGTCGCGTACTACAGCTTCGGCGGTTGGAAGAATTCGCTGTTCGGCGACCTCCACATGTACGGCCCCGAGGGAATCCAGTTCTACACCCGGGCCAAGATCGTGACCCAACGCTGGCCGGACCCCGGCACGTCGAAGATCGATCTCGGGTTCCCGCGGACCCGTTGATGGCTGCCTTGGACCAGGCGCCGGCCGCGGCCGGCCGAAACGGCCACATCTTCATCGTCAGCGCGGCCCGGACGCCGATCGGGAAGTTCGGCGGAGCGTTCGCCGACACGCCGGCGACCGTTCTCGGAGGCGGCGCGATCCGGGCGGCCATGGAGCGCTCGGGGCTGCCCGAGGGGACCGCGGTCGACGAGGTCCTGATGGGCCAGGTCCTCCAGGCCGGGGTCGGCCAGGCGCCGGCCCGCCAGGCGGCGATTGCGGCCGGGCTCGCGGACTCGACATCGGCGACGACGATCAATCGCGTCTGCGGTTCGGGCCTGAAGTCGATCATGCTGGCCGCCGCCGAGATCCGGGCCGGTGACGCCGAGATCGTCGTCGCCGGTGGCATGGAGAACATGAACCAGGCGCCGTTCCTCCTGCACAAGGCCCGGTTCGGCTACCGCCTGGGCAACGCGACGCTGGTCGACGCGGCGGTCGCCGACGGCCTGACCTGCGCGTTCGAAGGCTGTCACATGGGCACCCACGCGGAGCGAGTCGCGATCCACGACCACGTCTCGCGTGAGGACCAGGACGCGTTCGCCCTTGCCTCCCATCAGCGCGCGGTTGCCGCCCAGGACGCGGGCCGGTTCGCCGATGAGCTTGTTCCCGTCACGGTTCGCGACGCCAAGGGCCGCGAGACGATCGTGGACACCGACGAGGGGCCACGTCGTGACTCCACGCTCGAGGCTCTGGCCCGCCTGAAGCCGGTCTTCGACCTGCCGACCGGCGAGGACCGGGGCGACGCGACGACCGGGACGGTCACTGCCGGAAATGCGCCGGGCATCACGGACGGGGCTGCGGCCACGGTCGTCGTCAGCGAACGGGTCGTCGAGGCCCACGGGTTGACTCCGCTCGCCCGGATCGTCGGCTACACCCAGGCCGAGGTGGCTCCGAAGTGGCTGTTCCTCGCCCCGATCACGGGCGTTCGCCGGCTGCTCGACCGCATCGAGCTGCCGATCGAGGCGTTCGATCTCGTCGAGATCAACGAGGCATTCGCCGCCCAGACGCTGGCCGACGGGCGCGAGCTCGGCTTCGACTGGCACAAGGTCAATGTCAATGGCGGGGCCATCGCCCTCGGTCACCCGATCGGGGCGAGCGGGGCCCGGATCGTGGCGACGCTCCTCCACGAGCTGCGCCGGCGCGAGGGCCGCTACGGGCTCGCGACACTGTGCCTCGGTGGCGGCGGGTCGGTCGCGATGGCCGTGGAACGGGTCGCATGACCGAGACAGCCGTACCCGTCGCGCGACCGCCCCTCGCCGACAGCCCGCTCGGCCGCACGATCGAGACGACCGACACCGACATCTGGAACGACTCGTGCGCGATCGACGAGCTCGAGTACGCGATCTCGTACGGCGCCGTCGGCGCGACCGCCAACCCGACGATCGTGACCGACGTCTGGAAGAAGGAGCCGGCCCTCTGGCGTGCCCGCGTCCAGCGGCTGGCGGTCGAGCAGCCGGCGGCGACCGAGGTCGAGCTGGCCTGGCGGATCGTGGACGAGATGTCGACCCGGGCGGCACCGCTGCTCCTGCCGGCATTCGAGGCGCAGGGTGGACGCCAGGGCCGGCTCTCGACCCAGACCGATCCGACCTTCCATCGATCGACCGACCGGATGGTCGACCAGGCTGTCCACTTCGACGGCCTCGCCCCGAACATCATCGTCAAGTTCCCGGCGACCGCGGCCGGGATCGACGCGATGGAGGAAGCCAGCGCCCGCGGGATCAGCGTGAACACGACGGTCTGCTTCTCGGTCTCCCAGGCCGTGGCCGCGGCCGAGGCGATCGAGCGCGGGATGGCCCGGCGTGAGGCGGCAGGCGAGTCCACCGCGGCGATGGGCCCGGTCGTCACGATCATGATGGGCCGGATCGAGGACTGGTTGCGCTTCCAGGTGGAGCGCGACGGGATCGTGAGCCATCCAGGAGCGCTGGCCTGGTCTGGCGTCGCGGTGTTCAAGCGGGCGTATGGGATCTTTCGCGAGCGAGGGTTCCGGGCGCGACTCCTCGGCGCTGCGATCCGCCATCACCTCCACTGGTCCGAGTTGATCGGCGGAGACGTCGTGATCACGTTGCCGGCAAGCTGGCAGCGCCGGTTCAACGCCTCGTCGGTCGAGGTCCGGCCGCGGATGGACGAACAGGTGGAGCCGGCGATCGTCGCCGACCTGGCACGGGCGTTTCCCGACTTCGTTCGGGCGTACGAGCCGGACGGCCTCGCGATCGACGCCTTCGACTCGTTCCCGCCGACGGCTCGCACGATCCGGGCGTTCGTCGCCTCGTACCACGAGCTGCTCCACCAGGTCGGCGACGCGATGGTCCCGAACCCCGACGTCCGCCCTGCGCTCTGAGCGGTGCCCGAGCCGATGATCCACCCGGCCGCGCCGGCCAATGACCTCGCTGCCGCCGATCTTCTTCTCCGGCTCGGGCCCGACGGCGCCACGAGCCTCGACCCGGTCCGGGCCCGGTGGCGGTACCTCTCGTACGCGACCATGCCCGTCCCCGACGGAGGCCTGGTCATCCCGGCCGCGCCCGGCGTCGAGACGTGCATCGTCGTGCTCGACGGGCAGGACGTCACGGTGACCGGCAACGGCGGGCACTGGAGCCTGCCCGGGCGTTCCGACGTGTTCGCCGACCTCCCCTCGGCCGTGTGGCTGCCGGACGGGCGCGAGCTGGCCATCGAGGTCGGGCGACCCGGATCCGGCGGGCGCGCGACCGTGTCGATCTCGCGGGCGCCGCGCTCCACGCGCGACGGTGTCGCGACCGAGCCGATCGTCGTCACGCCGGCGGACGTCGTCGTCGAGACGCGCGGCGCGGGCAACGCCACGCGCCAGATCAACCACGTGATCGCGCCGTCGTTCCCTGCCGACCGCCTCGAGGTGGTCGAGGTCCTGACGCCGTCGGGCAACTGGTCGAGCTGGCCGCCGCACAAGCACGATGTCGACGACATGCCCGGCGAGGCGGTCCTCGAGGAGGTCTACCACTACCGGTTCCGGCGGCCCGCGGCCTGGGCGATCCAGCGCGTGTACCGGGCCGACCGCTCGCGGGACGCCCTGTTCGAAGTCCGCGGCGACGACGTCGTGATCGTCCCCGACGGCTACCACCCATTCAGCGCCACCCATGGCGACGACGCCTACTACCTCAACGCCCTGGCCGGCGACCGCCGGACGATGGCCTGCTCGTTCGATCCGGACCTCGACTGGGTCCGCGCCGCCTGGCCCGGCATGGAGCTCGATCCCCGGATCCCGCTCGTGCCGCCGCGCTCGGGATCCACGGCCGGCTGACCCGGCCGGTTCCCGCCGACAACGGCCGGGCTCGACGCCAGCCGGCGGCGCAGTCGAGCCAGGCGGACCGCGAGCGCCCGGTCCATGACGGGATCGCCGAGTCCGAACCGGCGCCGTCGTTCGGTGAGGGCCAGGGCTCGACCGGTCGCATCCAGTGCGCCGCCAAGGTCGGCCAGGCGATGCTCGCGCAGCTTGGCCACCTCGATCCAGGCCTGGACCGCGATCGCACCCGGTCCCTGGGCGAGATCCAGCCACGTCGCGACGGCCTCGTCGTGGCGGCCGAGCCGGCGGAGCAGCCGGCCGCGCTCGATCGAGACCCGCTCGACGGTCCACGGCGAGTCGAGCCGGCCGGTCACGACCCGATCCCAGCCCACACGCCGTGTCCGGCCGCCGACGTCTGCGGGCCGGCGAGGATCCCACCACGGAACGCTCCCGGCCTCGTCGGACGGCTCGAGCGGGACGGGCATCTCGCGAGCCGCCAGCGGAGCGGGCAGACGTTCGGTCTCGTGCGGGCGGTCCAGGGCGGCATCGACGCAGCCCAACGCCTCTGCGTGGCGGCCGACCCGGCCAAACGCGCGGGCCAGACCGGCGAGGTCGCCGAGTGGCGCCCGACGCCGCGCCTCCGGGTCGGCCAGGTCGGCGTCGATCCGGCCGAGGAGCCGGGCGAGGGAGCGGACGTCTTCGCGGTTGTGCCGGACGACGTCGATCAGGGGCCACGCCTCGCCGCCGCGCAGGAAGTCGAGGTACAGGCCCGGGATCTGCCAGCCGTCGACGTCGCCGTGGCGAATCGTTCCGAGGAGCTCCGTCTCGACGGTCCGCAGGCGGGCGTCCGGCATCCGGTGGCGGTACACGCGCCGGACGAACGGAAGCAGGTCGACGTGCCCGGCATGCGCCGGCGCCGGCAGGCGGGCCATCCGATAGCGGGCGACGAGGAGCGGCCAGTCGAAGCCCTTGCCGTTGTATGTGACGAGCCACGCGTTTGGCGGGATGTGAGCGGCCACACGGGCGAGGAGGCCGGCTTCCGCGGGATGGTCGGGGAGCAGGAGCTGGGCCTGGCGGAATCGATCGCCCTCCCACCAGCCGAGCCCGACGAGGAACGCAACGGTCCCGGCCGCCGTCGCGAGCCCGGTCGTCTCCGTGTCGAGGCAGACGAGCGGCGCGTCGGGCGGCGGCTGGCCCGGCAGATCGTGGAGTCGCTCCCGATCGAGAGGCAGGATCATCGTGGCCGGTTCGACCCGGACCACCGGCCCGGCGGGGTCGAGGATCAGCTCGCCGTCGAGTGCCTCGGCAAGCCGCTGCCCGAGCTCGATCGAGCCCCGCGCCACGCCCGCGTCGGCGCGCCGGCCCGGGTCCGCCGGCGCGGCAGGGCCTCCGGACCGGATCGCCGCACGGTAGTTGGCGAGCCGCCGCTCGAGTGTCGCTCCGCTCACGCCGAAACCGTCGCGGGC